>NZ_JANLOH010000068.1:0-167873 GCF_025466155.1 Pseudomonas sp. 13B_2.1_Bac1
ATAGCAGCCGTGACCCAAATAAAAGATCGTAACCAGGCCCGAGCCGTCACCCCGGCAACGGAATAACCCGCAAAGCCCGCACCGACTTGTAGGAAAAACTCGAATAAATCTCCTTCACACAAGGCAGCGTCTGCAACACCTCCCGCGCAAACTCCCCGAACGATTCAAGGTCCCTGGCCACCACTTCAAGCAAAAAGTCATACCGCCCCGACACGTTATGACACGCCACGATTTCCGGGATTTCAAGCAGCCGCTGTTCAAACGCGCGGGCAATTTCCTGGGTGTGGCTGTCCATCATGATGCTGACAAACGCCGTCACGCCATACCCCAGTGCCTTGGGTGACAGGATCGCCTGGTAACCACTGATCACGCCGCTCTCTTCGAGGTTGCGCACGCGGCGCCAGCAGGGCGAGGTGGTGAGGGACACCCGCTCGGCCAGTTCGGCTACGGTGAGGCGCGCATTGCCTTGCAGCGCGTTTAAAAGGGCCTTGTCGGTACGATCGAGACTCACGGGCATATCTTGCCTCTGATTGTTGTTTTTATCGGGTTTTCATCCCGGTACGCGGGATTTGGCAGCAAACTTTGCAATGTTCATCTTTGGTTATGAGCATAGCATTGTAGGAAATAAGGAGCGTCCGACATGAACAATAAACACAATGCATTCGGCTTTTCCACCCGCGCCATCCACCACGGCTACGACCCCAAGGACCACCACGGCGCGCTTGTCCCGCCGATTTATCTGTCGGCGACGTTCGCCTTTCCCACCGCCGAATACGGCGCCGCGTGTTTTGCCGGCGAAGCCAATGGGTACTTCTATACGCGTATTTCCAACCCGACCCTGGCACTCCTGGAAGCACGCATGGCCAGCCTGGAAAACGGCGAGGCGGCAGTGGCCTTCAGCTCGGGCATGGGTGCGATTGCCGCGACGTTCTGGACCCTGCTGCGCCCCGGTGACGAGGTGATCGTCGGCCAGACCGTCTACGGCTGCACCTTCGCCCTGCTGCATCACGGCATCGGCGAGTTCGGCATCAAGGTGCGGCACGTCGACCTGACTGACTTGGCCGCCCTGCAAGCGGCAATCAGCCCGGCCACACGCATGATCTATTGCGAGACCCCGGCCAACCCCAACCTGCAACTGGTGGATATCGCCGCCGTGGCCGCCCTCGCCCATCAACATGGCGATATCACCGTGGTGGTCGACAACACCTACTGCACGCCCTACCTGCAACGCCCGCTCGACCTCGGCGCCGACGTGGTCGTGCACTCGGCCACCAAGTACCTCAGCGGCCACGGCGATATCACCGCCGGTATCGCCGTGAGCAGCCAGGCCCTGGCCCAGCGCATCCGCCTGCAAGGCCTCAAGGACCTGACCGGTGCGGTGATGTCGCCGCAGGACGCGGCCTTGCTGATGCGTGGCCTCAAGACCCTGGCCCTGCGCATGGACCGTCATTGCAGCAACGCCCAGTCGCTGGCCGAAGCCCTGCAGGCACACCCGGCCGTGGAGTCGGTGACCTACCCGGGCCTGCGCTGTTTCCCACAATACGCACTGGCGCAGCAGCAAATGAAAATGTCCGGCGGCATGATCGCCTTCGAGCTCAAGGGCGGGATCGACACCGGCCGGCGCTTCATGAATGCGCTGAAGGTGTTCACCCGCGCGGTCAGCCTCGGCGACGCCGAGTCACTGGCCCAGCATCCGGCGAGCATGACCCATTCCACCTACACCCCCGAGCAGCGCGCGCACCATGGCATCAGCGAAGGGCTGGTGCGCCTGTCGGTCGGCCTGGAGGATGTTGCCGACCTGCTGGCGGACGTGCAGCAGGCCCTGGCCAAATGCACCCGCGCCCTGCCCCGGCAGCCGGTGTTGGCGTCGCAGTCTGTGAGATAGGGCTTACGCGGGCTGTAGGGGGTCTAATGCGGCTTTTTGCGGATTGGATCCCCATCACCCCGTCAGGCTGTACTAGCATACGTCCTGCACCCGAAACTCATGGACGAACTGATGAACTCACACCTGTTCCCACATATAGGCAAGGTCATCGCAAGCACCGGCAGTCGCCATTTCCCACGCATGCTGCATGACCTGATCCTCACCCAACTGGCAGTGGACGCCACCCATATCACCCAACTGCGCGTCAGTCACGAAGGCCACACCCGTCGCCAGATCAGCCCGGTCTATACCGACTCCGTGGCGACTCTGGGCGTGGAACAACCGGCTGCACAATTGCACCTTACCCGCCACAAGGACGACGTGCGCTACGTGCTCTCGGTGTACCGCTCGCACCAATCCGAAAGCTTTTCGCCGCAGGAACGCAGCATGCTGCAGGACTTCTCCACACTACTGCTGCCCATGGTCGAAAAACACATCACCGCGCTCCACCCGTGCCGCCAGGACAGCCACCCGGTGCCCGCGCAGAACCAGGGCATCGACACCCTGCGCCGGCGCATCGAAGAGCGGCTGGTGCAGTCGGGATTGACCTTGTCCAACCGTGAGCTGGAAGTGTGCGTGGGCCTGCTGGCCGGGCGCACGGCACCGGAACTGGCCGAGCAGCTGGCGTTGAAGGTCAACACCATCGAGAGCTACCTCAAACGCGCGGCGATCAAGCTGGGGATCAGCGGGCGGCACTCGTTGTTGCGGTGGATGTATGCCACCAAGGATGAAACAGCCCCTTAGGCACCCTCTGGGGCGAGCAGGCTTGCCCTGCCCGCCACAGATCACCGCCACCTCGGGCACTCAATCGCGCGCCAACGCCTCGATCGGATCCAGCCGCGCCGCATTCCGGCGCCAGCCCTGGGATCGGGCTGAACAGCGGTGTGGTTTTAACGCGCAGGCGCGCCAGCAATGGCGCGGTGTCAGGCAGCGACAAGGGTCAGGCTTCGCGCGCCTTGACCTTTAAATGCCGCGCATACCAGGGCCGCTTCGGCACGCGCTTGAAAAAACCCAGCAGCGCATCGTCCTCGGCACCGAAGGTGATGCGCAGCGCGAGCTTCATGGTCTCCGGATCCATCTCCATCGACTTGCCCATCTGCAGTCCCGGCGTGGTGCTGCAGCCATGGGTGTCCGGGCCCAGCCACGGGTCAGCGACTTCGACCCAGCGCCCCGGCGCAAACCAGGCCACGCCGTTGACCTGCATGCGGCTGACCTCGCCGGGATTGAAACGCTCATGGGCGCGGAACCAGTCTTCGATGCGGTCGTCGATCCAGCCGTGGAAGTGCCAGAACACCGGGTTCACGTGGGACGAAAACGGGTCGCCGAGGAAGTCGTTTTCCGCCGCATACCAGCGCGGGGCGAAGTCTGCCGGGTCGCGGGCCAGGGGCACGGGCGCACCGTTGGAAGGGTCACGGGGCACCGAGGCCCAGCGCATGTGCAGCCAGTCATGCAGGCCCAGCTCCATCTCCGAGCCCAACTGGCCGAGGCTCAACCTGGCCAGGTAACGCGGGTCGCGGTACTGGGATTCCCAGACCTGGAAATTGCTGTGATAGGTCTCGGCGGCCTTGATGTCGCTGACCCACTGGGTGTAATCGCTGTCATCCGCGGCCCACCAGGTGGGCGGCAGGGCGAAGCCATCGTGGTTGTCGAAGTACCGCAGGAAGCCCAGGCGATCGCGCTCAAGGGGCGGTTGCGGCGCGGGGAATTGCGGCCATGAGGGCAAATCCTGCATTGAGCGCGCGGTGCCGAGCATGTGCCGATGCATGAAGAAGAAGTCGATGCCCGAGCCGTTGCGGTCCTTGTGCTTGCCACGCGCGTCACGTTCCTTGCCCCGTGGGCCGGGTTGCCAGCCGATGCCGCGCAGGGCCTCGCGCTTTTCTTCGGAGAGCTTGTGCCACTGGTCCCGGGTGGCGTGCCACAGCTGGTGAAACAGGCGGTGCTCGGGCGCGATCAGCCAGGCGAGCAGCGTCGGGTTGAGGCCGATACGCTGGCGTGCTTCGGGAAACCAGTGCTTGTGGGCAATAAAGCGGTTGTCGCGCTCGGTCAATGCCAGCGGGCGATCCAGGTCGAGGATCTGCCCGCTGAGGGTGCTGCTGCCGGCGTTGGCAAAGTCCGCCCAGACCTGGTCGAGGGTCATCTTGAATTCATAGGCGGGCCTGCCGTCGGCGGAATGACGGTCGATCAGGCGCCAATAGAGCAAGGCGCTCTCGCCGCTCACCAAGTCACCGAGTACACGGTAGCGTGGCTCGCCTTCAGCGCGCAGGTTAGCGGCAGTGTCCAGGTAGCCACGCACGCCGCGGCCACGCGGGGCAATGTCGAGCAGCAGCTCCAGGCCTTGCAGCGGCAGGCCCTTGAGGCCGGCGTCGCGACCTTCCAGGCGCAGGCTCCACACGCCACGCAAGGTGTTGGCCAGGTGCTGGCCGGCAGTATCGGCCAGCGCCACCGTGGCTTCGCCGGGGGTGATGGGGAATTCTTCTTCGCGCGTCAGCTCGCGATGGGCATAAAAGGCCGCCGGCACAGCGGCGCCGGTGAGCGCCAGGCCGGCGATGAACCCACGTCGAGAGATGGTCATTGTCTACCTTAGGAAACGGCTTTATCAGAGCTAGAACGTTTGCAGCCCAGGGAAATTTACCGCGCTGTCGGCGGCGCCTAAATTTGCGCGCCCATCACTCGTTCTTCCCTGATAGCGAAGGCCTCAACTGACTGAGATGGCAATGACAAAACCACGTTCGAAAAAGGCGCTGTATATCGGCCTGCCGCTGGCACTGGCCATCGGCGCCGGGGCCGGTTTCCTGGTCTGGGATCACTGGTTCAAGGGCAATGCCGGCTATCCGCTGGAGGTCATCAAGCAGGCGAATGAAATGCAGGACCGGCTGCTGTCGTTCGACAGCCATATCACCGTGCCGGTGGATTTCGGCACCGCCGGCAACGAGGCCGACAAAGACGGCAGTGGCCAGTTCGACCTGGCCAAGGCCGCACGCGGACGCCTGTCCGGTGCCGCCCTGACGATCTTCGGCTGGCCGGAAATCTGGAACGGCCCCAACGCACCGCACAAACCCACCGACGGTTTTGTCGAAGCCGCGCGCAATGAACAGGAAGTGCGCTACAAAATCATCAGTGGCATGGTCCGCGACTACCCCAACCAGGTCGGCATCGCCTACACCCCGGACGACTTCCGGCGCCTGCATGGCGAGGGCAAGTTCGCGATCTTCATCAGCATGCTCAACGCCTACCCGCTGGGCAACGATCTCAACCAGCTGGACCTGTGGGCTGCACGCGGCATGCGCATGTTCGGCTTCAGCTATGTGGGCAACAACGCCTGGTCCGACTCGTCGCGCCCGCTGCCGTTTTTCAATGACTCGGTGGACGCCCTCGACGGCCTCTCGGACATCGGCAAGCAAGCGGTGCACCGCCTGAATGACCTCGGCGTGATCATCGACGTGTCGCAGATGTCGACCAAGGCCCTGGAGCAGGTGGCGCAGTTGAGCCGTACGCCGATGGTGGCATCGCACTCGGCGCCACGCGCGGCGGTGGATATCCCGCGCAACCTCAGCGACAAGGAACTGCAACTGATCAAGCAGAGCGGCGGCGTGGTGCAGATCGTGGGTTTCTCCGCTTACCTGCGCCCGCTGAGCCAGCCGACCCAGGACAAGCTCAACGCCCTGCGCGCCCGTTTCGACCTGCCACCGCTGCCCAACCTGGCCGTGGCCTTGATGCCGGGCGACGCGATCATCGCCGCCTGGCCCGAACACAAGTTCGGCGAGTACGCCGGCGCGCTGTACGCGATCCTCGACGAAGAGCCCAAGGCCACCCTCAAGGACCTGGGTGACGCCATCGACTACACCGTGCGCAAGATCGGTATCGATCACGTCGGCCTGGCGTCGGACTTCAACGACGGCGGCGGCATCCAGGACTGGAACAACGTTGGGGAAGTGCGCAACGTCACCGCCGAACTGATTCAGCGTGGGTATTCCGAAGCCGATATCGCCAAGCTGTGGGGAGGCAACTTCCTGCGCGTGTGGGACCAGGTCCAAAAAGCTGCCAAACCCTTGGCCAACCGCTAATCACCTAGAAGTATGTCCATGACCGACCGCCGTACTTTTCTCAAGCAGGCCGGTGTTTTCGCCGCGAGCCTGCCGCTGGGCACCGCCCTGCTCCCCCAGGCAATGGCTGCCGACAGCACGAACGACCCATGGACGGGATTCAAGCAACTGTTCAACCAGGACCCGAGCTACCTGCACTTTTCCAACTTCCTGGTGGCCTCGCACCCCAGGCCGGTGCGCGAGGCCATTGAACGTTACCGCGCACAGATCGACCGCAACCCGGGCCTGGCGATGGACTGGGACCTGCAGGAGACCTGGAAGCGCGAAGGCCAGGTCCGCGAATGGGCCGGCCGCTACCTGAAAGCCACGCCCGCGCAGATCGCCCTCACCGGCAGCACCTCCGAAGGCCTGGCGATGATCTATGGCGGGATCAAGGTGCGCGCCGACCAGGAGATCCTGACCACGGTGCACGAGCATTACGCCACCGAGTTCAGCCTGGATTTTCGCGTACGCAAGGAACAGACCCAGGTCCGCAAGATTCGCCTGTTCGACGATGCCCACCGGGTGTCCGCCGATGAAGTGCTGGGCAATATCCAACGCAATATCCGCCCCAACACCCGCGTGCTCGGCATGACCTGGGTACAGTCCGGCAGCGGCGTGAAGCTGCCCATCGGCGAGATCGGCAAGCTGGTCGAGGAACACAACCGCCAGCGTGATGACAAGGACCGCATCCTCTATATCGTCGACGGTGTGCATGGGTTCGGCGTGGAGAACCTCGATTTCCCGGACATGCACTGCGACTTCTTCATCGCCGGCACCCACAAGTGGATGTTCGGGCCGCGCGGCACCGGCCTGGTGTGCGCCCGCGACCCCGAGAACAAGTACGTGACGCCGATGGTGCCGACCTTCTCCGAGGACAAGGACTTCGCCACCATCATGACCCCTGGTGGCTTCCACGCCTTCGAGCATCGCTGGGCAGCGGACGAGGCCTTCAAGCTGCACTTGCAACTGGGCAAGGCGCAGGTGCAGGCGCGCATCCATGCGCTGAACAGCGAATTGAAAGATCAACTGCTAACGCACCCGAAGATCGAACTGGTTACCCCACGCAGCCCCGAGCTGTCGGCCGGCTTTACCTTCTTTCGGGTCAAGGGCCAGGACAGTGATGCCGTGGCGGCCTACATGATGAAAAACCGTGTGGTCATCGACGCGGTGGACCGTGATGTCGGCCCGGTGATCCGTACCGCCCCGGGCCTGCTCAATTCCAGCGAAGAGATCCAGCGCTTCATGACCCTACTGAACCAGCAGGCGTGAGGCCCGCCCTTTTTCCTTTGAACGAGATGCCCACATGAATCCATCCCGACTCAAGCCCCTGGGCGCCCTGGCGCTCACCGCCCTGTGCGCTACGCTGCTGCCCAACCTGGCCCAGGCCGCCACGCCGCAACCCGGCAAAGTATTCAAGGACTGCAAGGACTGCCCGGAAATGGTGGTACTGCCCGCCGGCACCTTCACCATGGGCACGCCGGAAGATGAAGTCGGCCGCGAGCCGGATGAAGGCCCGATGCACGACGTGACCTTCGCCAAGCCCTTCGCCATGAGCCGCTTCCATATCACCGCCGGCGAATGGGACAGCTATATCCGCCAGACCGGGGTGAAGATCGCCGATGGCGACACCCGCCCCGGCCGCGAATGTATCGCCAGCAAGCCACGCTACCCGCAGGGCCCGCGCCAACCGGCGGTGTGTATGGACATGGACGACATTAAGCACTACGTGGCCTGGCTATCGAAAAAGACCGGCCATCAATACCACATGGTCAGCGAAGCCCAGCGTGAATACGCCGCCCGCGCCGGCTCCACCGGGCCCTTCCCCTTCCCGTTCGATGAAGGCAAGGGCTACAGCATTGCCGAGCACGCCAACACCTACGGCCCGGCAGATGGCTACAGCTATTCTTCGCCGGTGGGCAGCTACCCGCCGAATGCATTCGGCATGTACGACATGCACGGCAACGTATACGAACGGGTTGCCGACTGCGAGCACCCCAACTACATCGGCGCGCCGACCGATGGCAGTGCATGGATGGAGCCGAACTGCGAGGGTTACCAGATTCGCGGCAATGACTGGGGCGAGGCGCCCGTGTTCTCGCGCTCGGGCAACCGCAACAACATTTTCCCGCAGACGCGCGGAGACTGGATCGGTTTTCGGGTAGTGCGCGATCTCTGACAACACAGGAGATCCAGTGTGGGAGCGGGCTTGCTCGCGAAGGCGGTGGATCAGCCACCCTCTTCAGCGACTGGCACACCGCTTTCGCGGGCAAGCCCGCTCCCACAGTTTTGATTGCTGTTTGGGCTTGGGATTCGGGGTGCTGCACCAGCATTTGAGCTGAAGGCACAACCCAGCTCCTACCTTGAAATACACCCCAAATGTGGGAGCGGGCTTGCTCGCGAAGGCGGTAGATCAGCCAACCTCTTCAGCCACTGACACACCGCTTTCGCGGGCAAGCCCGCTCCCACAGTTTTGATCGGTGTTAGGGCTGACGGCCAAGGTGCTGCACTGGCATTGGCGGGTGGCAAACCCCATTCCAGCCTTGGATACATGTCAAATGTGGGAGCGGGCTTGCCCGCGAAGGCGGTAGATCAGCCACCCTCTTCAGCGACTGACACACCGCCTTCGCGAGCAAGCCCGCTCCCACAGTTGGCACCGTGTCCGCTTTAGATACCCTTCTGCGCCAACAACTCCAATCCTTCATGCAACGCCGGGAATAGGCTGTTGTTGAAGTTGTTCCAGCGCAGTTCGAGGATGGTGTCGTCCGGCGCAATCTCGGTCTTGAGCACGTCGTGGAACACTTCGCCGGAGTCGATGCCATTGTCCACGTAGTGGAACGACGCACCCGTCAGGTACAGCGGCTCGGACGGGGTGGTGGCCTTGGTGACCCAGTCCGTGACAGTCAACCCGCGCGCGCCGTAGAGGGCATTCCAGGTGGCGTAGGCGCCACGACGCTCGTACGGCGACTCGATGCGGGTAATCCCCGGATGAATGTTCATGATCCGACGCGCAAACGGCGCACCCGGGCGCACCAGTTCATCGAGGATCACCAGTAGCCCATCGAGCACCACGATATCGGCCTTCAACTCCACCAACGTGTCATGCAGGCGGCGTTCGAAATCCTGCTTGCCGGCGATGTGCTCGGCGCTGCCGCGTGGCAGGCGGCGGTAGGTGGACGGCACGCTCAGCAGCAGATCGTTGACCAGGCGCCCCTGCACCCGCAGGTCGGCCGGGTACAGCCACTGGCGGCCCGGCTGGTAGGCAAAGCCGTAGTCGCTGACCAGCTGCTGGTCACGCGGGTTCTGCTCGTCATCGTCGTACACCACGCCTACCAGGTTGTAGGCCTCGCCCAGCGGCGTGTCGTTGAGCGACCCCACCAGAAACTCCAGCACCGACTTCATGTAGCGCTCATGGTCCTTGTAGGCCACAGGCTGCCCGGCCTTGTCGGCGGCGGCATTGCGCAGGGACCACACGTACACCAGATTCTTTTTCGTCATTGTTTCGCTCTCGCTGGATAGATCAGGCACGCGCCCATACGCGTGCGCCTACTCAACAAGAACGAACCAGGCGCCGGGCAATTTATCCGCCGCCGTCCCCGCCGGGCACGCCGAGCTAAATAGTCGCGCCAATCCTTCGTTTGTCATGGGTAAGGGTCTGTGTGCCCAGCCCCCTCTATTCACTTTCCGGGAAGTACTTATGACCGACCCCAAGCGCGGCGCCTTCAAGGGTTTGCTCGCATTGCTCAGGCCTTTTCGCACCATCGTGACGGTCTCCGTCGCCCTGGGCATGGCCGGCGGCCTGGCCATCACGTTGCTGCTGGCGACCATCAATAACGCCCTGCACTCCGCCACCGGCATGACGCACGGCGTGATTCTGACGTTTGCCGCGCTGTGCCTGCTGGCGCTGACCAGCTCGATTGTCTCGGATATCGGCACCAACTACGTCGGCCAACGCATCATTGCCGCGCTGCGCAAGGACCTCGGCGAGAAGGTGCTGTCGGCGCCCATCGAGCAGATCGAACAGTACCGCTCGCACCGGCTGATTCCGGTATTGACCCATGACGTCGACACCATCAGCGATTTTTCCTTCGCCTTCACCCCGCTGGCCATCGCGACCACCGTGACCCTGGGCTGCCTGGGCTACCTGGCGTACCTGTCGGTGCCGATGTTCCTGATGATGGTCGTGGCGATCATCATCGGCAGCAGCGTGCAATTCATCGCCGGCGCCAAGGGCATCCGTGGCTTCGACGAAGCCCGCGACCAGGAAGACGAACTGCAACGCTACTATTCGGCGATCGCCTCGGGTGCCAAGGAGCTGCGCATCCACCGGCCACGGCGCTACCGCATGAACACCCACCGCATCCAGGAGACCGCCGACCGCATCAGCGATATCCAGGTGCGCTCGGTGAACATTTATATCGTCGCCAAGACCTTTGGCTCGATGCTGTTCTTCGTGGTCATCGGCCTGGCCCTGGCGATGCAGGCCTACAACCCCAACCCGGACCCTGCGGTGATCACCGGCTTCGTGCTGGTGCTGCTGTACATGAAAGGCCCGCTGGAACATGTGGTGGGTTACCTGCCGATCATCGGCAAGGCGCGCATTGCGTTTGCGCGGATCACCGAACTGTCCGAGCGCTTCTCGTCCCCCGAGCCCCATTTGTTGATGGACGGCAGCGAAGCCCCGAGCCCGGTGGTCAACAGCCTTGAGCTGCGCGGTGTGACCTACAGCCCGCCGCCGGTGGAAGGTAGCCAGCCGTTTCACCTGGGGCCGATCAACCTGAGCATCAAGCAGGGCGATATCGTGTTTATCGTTGGCGAAAACGGCTGCGGCAAGACCACCCTGATCAAGCTGCTGCTGGGCCTCTATCAACCCCACGCCGGCGAAATCCGCCTAAACGGCGACACCGTGACCGACCCGGCACGCGACGATTACCGCCAGTTGTTCACCACGGTATTCGCCGATTACTACCTGTTCGATGACCTGGTCCAGGGCAGCGCCACCCAGTCGCTGGACAGCGCCGCCAAGTACCTGGAGCGCCTGGAAATCGCGCACAAGGTCAGCGTCAAGGACGGCGTGTTCAGCACCACCGACCTCTCCACCGGCCAGCGCAAGCGCCTGGCACTGGTGAATGCCTGGCTCGAAGAACGCCCGGTGCTGGTGTTCGACGAATGGGCCGCGGACCAGGACCCGGCGTTCCGCCGCGTGTTCTACACCGAGCTGCTGCCGGACCTCAAGCGCCTGGGCAAGACCATCATCGTGATCAGCCATGACGATCGTTATTTCGATATCGCCGATCAGTTGGTGCGCTTGAGCGCAGGGAAAGTCGTGGCAGAACTGGAGCCCGCATAAATTTTTCCGGTTTATGCGAGTGGGAACGTCTCATATGCAGCAATGAGAATTAACCGCATTAACCACCTATCTGCCAACACTTAAAAAGAGAAACACACCATGCCCGTACGGCTTGCCCTCAGCCCATTGAGCACCGCACTTTCCATGCGGCGGGCTTTGAAATTCAACGTTCTGCCCAACGCCCTGGCGCTGGCGATCAGCCTGCCCGTAGCAGGTTATGTGCAGGCGGAAGAATTCGAATTGAACATTCCGGCGCAACCACTGAGTACTGCGCTGCAGGTGTTCGGTCAACAGACCAACCTGCAAATCCTGTACAGCCCGGAAACCGTGCAGAACAAACACAGCACGGCGGTCAGCGGCAAAATGGACCCGGTACGAGCAATCGAGCGCCTCCTGGGGGGGACAGGCGTGAGTTACAGCCTGCAAGGCAGCTCGATGATCATCAACGCGCCAAGCTCGGGCACGGGCGCCGTGGAGCTGGGGGCCACCCAGATCAACGCCAACCAGCTCGGCACCATCACTGAGGACAGCGGCTCCTATACGCCGGGCACCATCGCCACTGCCACCAAGATGGTACTGACACCACGGGAAACGCCCCAGTCGATTTCCGTGGTCACCCGCCAGACCATGGACGACTTCGGCCTCAACGGCATTGACGACGTGATGCGTCACACACCGGGCATCACCGTGTCGACCTTCGACAGCGAGCGCACCAACTACTACGCACGCGGATTCCCGATCCAGAACTTCCAGTACGACGGCGTGCCGACCACGCGCAACGACGGCTACTCGGCCGGCCAGACCCTCAGCGACATGGCGATCTACGACCGCGTCGAAGTGCTCAAGGGGACTACCGGCCTGATGACCGGCGCAGGCGGCCCTGGCGGTACCATCAACCTGGTGCGCAAGAAACCCACTGCCGAGTTCAAGGGCCATGTCAGCCTGGGTGCCGGCTCGTGGGACAACTACCGCTCGGAGCTGGACGTGAGCGGCCCGCTGACCGACAGCGGCAACGTACGCGGGCGCGCCGTGGCGGTGCATCAGGACCGGCATTCGTTCATGGACCACTATGAACGCAAGACGGATGTCTACTACGGCATCCTCGAATTCGACCTGACGCCCGACACCCTGCTGACCGTCGGCGCCGACTACCAGAACAACGACCCGAAAGGCTCCAGCTGGTCGGGCAGCCGTTCGCTGTTCGATGGTAACGGTAACGAGATCAGCTTCAACCGCGGCTACAACAACGGCCCGAAATGGAGCAGCTGGGGGCAATACAGCCGCAGTGTGTTCGCCACCCTGGAACACGCCCTGGATAACGGCTGGATCGCCAAGGCCAACTACAGCAACCAGCTCAATGGCTACAACGCGCCGCTGGGTTACGCATCGCCCATGCTGAATTCCAGCGACCGGGCGTCGGTCTATGCCTCCAAGTACACCGGCAAGACCATCAGCAACAACGGTGATTTCTACCTCTCCGGGCCGTTCAGCCTGGGTGGACGGGAGCATCAACTGGTCGTCGGCTCCTCGGTCTCGCGCTCGCACTGGCAAGGCAACGACTATTTCGGCTACGAAGCAACGTACAGGGACGGCAATAATTTCCCGCTCTATGAGTGGGACGGTGACAGCCTCGAACCGCAATGGGGCCCGGCCCACGAGAAAGACGACATCACCCGCCAGGCGGCCGTCTACTTCTCGACTCGCCTGAGCCTCACCGACGACCTGTCGCTGTTGCTCGGTTCGCGCCTGGCCGACTACCGGCTGACCGGCACCAACGACTCGCGGGAAACCGGCAAGGTCATCCCTTATGCCGGCATGGTGTACGACCTCAACAAGAATTTCTCGGTGTACGCAAGCTACACCTCGATCTTCATGCCGCAGATGCTGCGGCCCGACCGCAACAACAAAATGGTCGAGCCTGACGAGGGCGAGAACTACGAGTTGGGTCTGAAGGGCGAGTTCTATGACGGCCGCTTGAACGCCAGCCTCGCCTACTTCGAGATTCATGAATCGAATCGGGCCGAGGAAGACACCGAGTACAACAACAATATGCCGGCCAACTCGCCCGTCGAGTGGGCCTACATGGGCATCAAGGCCAAGACCAAGGGTTATGAAGCCGAGATCTCCGGCGAATTGGCGCCAGGCTGGCAGGTGCAGGCGGGCTACACCCACAAGGTGATCCGCGATGACGACGGCAAGAAATTCTCCACCTTTGAGCCTCAGGACCAGTTGAACTTCTATACCAGCTACAAGCTGACCGGCGCCCTCGACAAGCTGACCCTCGGCGGCGGCGCGCGCTGGCAGGGTGAGGTCTGGCAGGATGTCTACAACCGCGGCAAGGATGTGACCCAGCGGTTTTCCCAAGACCCGTACTGGCTGGTGGACGCGATGGCGCGCTACCAGATCAGCAAAAACCTCTCGGCCACGATCAACGTCAACAACGTGTTCGACAAACGCTATTACACCAACATCGGGTTCTACACCTCGTCTTACTCCGGCGACCCCCGCAACGTGATGCTGTCGACCCGCTGGGACTTCTGACCCCCGCCTAGGCAATCCCCCAACACCCTGTGCAGGCACCCTGCACAGGGTGTTTTTTTTGGCGAGTGGTTCGTCTTGGCTGCCGTTGCCGCCCGCGCATCAAAAAGCCCCAGCGCACATCACGTGGGCTGGGGCTGTCTGGTCAGGCGACGGTCACTCCATGGCGGCTACAAAGCTGCGTACGAACCCGGCGTTGTCAATGATGCGCTCATGGTCCACCTCGATCACCTCCGAGCGCACCACACACGCCGCGCCGATCACTCGCTGCATGCTCGCCTCAATCAATGCCTTGTGCTGGCCAGCACGGCTCTTGGCCGCCCACCAGCAACTGACCGGCGCCTTGAGCGGCTTGAAGTCCGCCTGTTCCATGCGCTTGAACAACGCGCGGTCGACCTCCCAGGAGACCTGTGCCTCATTGCCGCCCAACAGTTCCTGCTTGATGTCCTGGAACGCTTGGCCCAGGGAGGCCTCGGCCCATTCGACGAAGCCTGCCCATTGCTGGTCTTCAGCGGTGTGGGTGGCCTGCAAGCCTTCCCAAGCGCTGTGGATCGCCTCTGCAGAGGCCGGGAACATCACCCCGAGTAATGCCACGCGTCGTCCGTTGTCCGAGATCTCGCTGTCATCGCTGACGACTGCCGCGTCCCAGTACTGCGTGAGCCAGCGCGGTGGCGAGGAATCGATCCAGCCGACAAACTCCACCTGCCGACCCGCCTGCTCCAGGCCATGGGCCACTTCGACCGCCAGGTTGCCGCCCAATGACCAGCCACCAAGACGGAAGGCGCCTTCGGGTTGAGCCTCCAGCAACTGTGCGGTGTAGTCCTCGACCATCGTGGCCCAGGACGGCACTTGCGCGCCCTCCTCGGCCAATGCA
Source organism: Pseudomonas sp. 13B_2.1_Bac1 (assembly GCF_025466155.1). NCBI lineage: Bacteria > Pseudomonadati > Pseudomonadota > Gammaproteobacteria > Pseudomonadales > Pseudomonadaceae > Pseudomonas > Pseudomonas sp. 13B_2.1_Bac1. The sequence continues at coordinate 14,769 of NZ_JANLOH010000068.1, forward strand.
CGGCAGATCACACCGACCACCGGCCGCTGATCGCGCAGCGCCAGGGCAATAGCCTTGTAGCAATGCACTGAACCGTAGCTGGGGTGGAACAGGTAGAGCGGCGTGCCCTCGGTGCGGCTGTTGAGCGGCACCAGCAGCGATCGGCGCGCAGTGCCTTCCAGGCAAGCAACCTGGGCACGCACGGTCGGGTTGAGCATCAACTGGCTGACCGAAAGGCCGATGCCGCTGGCCTTGCGAATCCGCTCCTTGAGCATCAAGACCAACAGCGAGTGGCCGCCAAGTTCGAAGAAGTTGTCATGGACACCCACCTGCTCGACGCCGAGCACCTCTCGCCAGAGGTGCGCGACCGTGTGTTCCAACGCGGTCTGTGGCGCTTCAAAACGCTGGCTTGCCTGTGTGTCCGGCTTCGGCAGGGCCTTGCGGTCCAACTTGCCGTTGGGACTCAGGGGCATCTGTTCCAGCACCAGCCATTGCGCCGGCACCATGTAATCCGGCAAATGAACGGCCAGGTGTGCACTGAGGATTTCACGCCAGTGTTCACCCTGCTCCTGCAAGACCAGGTAACCGACCAGGTGCTTGGCGTCCACCGCCAGCACCGCTGCCTCACGCACCGAGGCGTGCTCCAGCAGCCGCGCTTCGATTTCGCCAAGCTCAATGCGCAAGCCGCGCAGCTTGACCTGATGGTCGATACGCCCGGCGTATTCGATCACCCCATCAGGGCGATAGCGGGCCAGGTCGCCGGTACGGTACAGGCGCTCACCCGCGATGAACGGATGAGCGATAAAGCGCTCGGCAGTCAAGCCCGGGCGACGGTGATAACCCCGCGCCAGGCCAACGCCGCCGAGGAACAGCTCGCCGAGTACGCCGGCCGGGACCGGCTCGAAGTTGTCGTCGAGGATGTAGCAGCCGAGGTTGGCAATCGGCTTGCCGATAGGCACCGCGTCGCGACCTTCCTCGACGCACGTCCAGTGAGTCACGTCGATGGCGGCTTCAGTCGGGCCGTACAAGTTGTAGAGCCCGGCATGAGGCAGCTTGGCGAAGACTTGCTGCTGCGCATCGACGGGCAACGCCTCGCCACTGCAGACAATGCGCTGCAGGCTGGTGCAGGACGCCACGTTGGCATCCTGCAGGAACGCTTGCAGCATCGACGGTACGAAATGCAGGGTGGTGACCTGCTCGGCGTTGATCAGGCTGACCAGCCTGGCCGGATCACGATGATCACCTGGCGCCGCGACCACCAGGCGTGCGCCGGTCATCAGTGGCCAGAAGAACTCCCACACCGACACGTCAAAACTGAACGGGGTTTTCTGCAACACGGTATCGCCGGCATCCAGCGCGTAAGCCTCCTGCATCCAGCACAAGCGGTTGGTCAGCGCCACATGACGGTTGCCGGCGCCCTTCGGCTGGCCGGTGGAGCCTGATGTGTAGATCACGTAGGCGAGGTTTTCGCCGTCCAGCACGATCCCGGGGTTGGCGTCGCTGTAGTCTTCGAACCCGGCGTCACCCAATATCAGCGTTTCCAGGCCTTGAGGGACCGGCAACTGCTCACGCAGATGGGCTTGGGTCAACAGCAGTTTCACCCCGCTGTCTTCGAGCATGTAGGCCAGGCGCTCACGCGGGTATTCCGGGTCGAGCGGCACATAGGCGCCACCGGCCTTGAGCACCGCGAGCAAGCCGACCACCATCTCGATGGAACGCTCCACCGCCAGGCCGACCAGTACGTCCGGGCCCACGCCGGCTTCCAGCAAACGATGGGCCAGGCGATTGGCGCGTCGGTTCAACTCGGCGTAACTCAGGCGCTGTGCCCCATAGGCCAGGGCCGGAGCCTGCGGTGTCAGCGCGACCTGGTCCTCGATCAGCTGATGCACCGTGCGTTGCAACGGGTACTCGCGCGCCGTCGCATTCCAATCCTCGACGATCAGCGTGCGCTGCGCGTCCGGCAGCGATGGCAGGTCCGCCAGGCGCTGCACCTGCGGCAGGGTCAGGGCCTGCAACAGCTGCTGGAAGTGCTCGGCCAGGTGGACGATCGCCTGTGCGTCGAACGCGGCGCGGTCGTAGTTGAACTCCACGGCCAGGCTGTCGCCCATGGCCAGCAACACGGTCAAGGGGTAATGGGTCTGCTCCAGGCTGTCCATCGCGCCGAAGCGCAAGCCGGCCGGGGAGCCCTGCTCCAGCGCTGCAGACACCGGGTAGTTCTCGAACACCAGGATGCTGTCGAACAACGCTTCACCACCGAGGCCCGCCCAACGCTGGATATCGAAGAGTGGCGTGTGTTCTTGTTCGCGCAGGCGCAGGTTTTGCGTCTGCACGGTCTGCAACCAGGTCTCCACGCTCAACTGCGGGCTGGGCGTCGCCACCACCGGCAGCGTGTTGATGAACAGGCCGACCTGCTGCTCAATCCCCGGCAACTCGGCCGGACGTCCGGCCACCGTCGCACCAAATGCCACGGTGTCGAGGCCGGTGTGGCGTTGCAAGAGCAGCAGCCAGGCGCTTTGCACCAGGGTATTGAGGGTAACTTTGTAGCGTTGGGCAAACGCCTTGAGCTGCTCGGTCGCCGCCGGTGCGAGTACCGACCGGTGAACCCCGTTGACCTGGGCCAGGTCTTGCTCGCGCTGGATCCCGCGCGACAGCCGCGTCGGCTCCTGCAGCCCCGCCAATTGGGCCTTCCAGAAGGTTTCGCTGATGACTGGATCCTGCGCCTGCAGCCAGGCGATGTAGTCGCGATAGCGCCCGTTCGGTGCACGCAGCGACTCGCCGGCATACTGCTGCATGACTTCGCCAAACAGCTGCGAGGCGCTCCAGCCATCCATCAGGATGTGGTGATTGGTGTAGATAAGATGGTGACTGTCGGCACCAGTGCGCACCACCACCAGGCTCACCAGAGGCGCCTGCTCCAGCACAAAACCTTCGGTGCGCGCGGATTCGGCCAACGCATCGAGCGCCTCGGCGCGGTCCGGGCGGTGCTGCCAATCGTGCTCGATCAACGGCACTTGTACCGTCTTGTAGACCACCTGCAACGGCTGCTCCAGCTCGGTCTGCCAGAGGAATGCCGTACGCAGGATGTCATGGTGTTCCAGGGCCACCTGCCAGGCCGCCGCGAACCGTGCAACATCCAGCCCTTGCACATCGACGCGCAACTGGTTGATGTAGTCGCCGGAGCCGTGGCCGTACAAGGATTGAAACAGCATGCCTTGCTGCATGGGCGACAACGGGTAAATGTCCTCGACGCGACTCAACGGCAGCGCCAGGCCATCCAACTGCGCCTGGCTCAAGTGCGCCAAGGGGAAGTCCGACGGCGTCGCGCCGCTGTTTTCGGGCTGGCAGCAATGCTCGATCACAGCCTTGAGCTCAGCGGCATAGTCGTCGGCCAACTGCTGGATGCTCGCCGGGTCGAACATTTCCTGGCTGAAACTCCAGCTCAGGTTCAACTCGCCGCCATACACCTGACCATTGATTTCCAACCAGTTGCCCAGCGACGCTTCGGGGCTTTGATCGGCCCCGGCCGCATCACCGGAAGGCGTGAACAGGCCCTGCTCGTCACTGCTTTCGAAGCTGGCATCAAACTGGCCGAGGTAGTTGAAGGTGATGCGTGGCTGCGGCAGGTGCGCCAGGGTTTCACGCACTTGCGGCGGCCCCAGGTAACGCAAGGCGCCAAAGCCGATCCCCTTGTCGGGAATGCCGCGCAGCTGCTCCTTGATGCCTTTCACCGAACCCGCCAGGCTCAGCGCCGGGGTCAGTTTTACCGGGTAGAGACTGGTGAACCAGCCTACGGTGCGGGTCAGGTCGATGTCTTCGAACAGGTCTTCGCGGCCATGTCCTTCGAGGCGGATCAGGGTCGAGGCGTGGCCGGTCCAGCGTCCGACCACACGGGCCAGCGCGGTCAACAGCAGGTCGTTGATCTGCGTGCGATAGGCCGCCGGTGCGTCCTGCAACAGCCGACGGGTGTGCGTGGCATCCAGGTGCGTGGTCGCACTGGCGGCATGCCGGTTGCTCAGGCTGGCACCCGGCTGGGCGCCCGGCAGATCGGCCTCGACGCCATGCAGTTGGGTCTGCCACCACGCCAGCTCTTGCGTCAGCGCGTCACCTTGAGCGTATTGCTGCAGACGTTGCGCCCAGTCGCGGGTCGAACTGGTCTTGGCCGGCAATGCCACCGGTACACCACGGTCAACCTGGCGATAGGCCGTTTGCAGGTCTTCCAGCAGAATCCGCCATGACACGCCGTCCACCACCAGGTGGTGGATGACCAGCAACAGGCGCTGCGAGCTATCGTCCAGCTCGACCAGCACTGCGCGCATCAACGGGCCTTGGCCAAGGTCCAGGCTGCGCTGGGCTTCTTCGCCGAGCGCCGCCAGCTCGTCAACACCGCGCAGTGCGGTTTGCCACAGTACGGCATCGGCCTGATGCTGCTCGGCGCCGCGATACACACCCTGCCAGCCATCAGCGCCTGCGAGGAACTGCGAGCGCAAGGCATCGTGATGCACGAGCAACGCCTGCAGGGCCTGGGTCAAGGTTGCCGCGTCGAGACGCGCATGGGGTTGCAGCACCACCGACTGGTTCCAGTGATGACGTTCGGCAATGTCGTCGGCGAAGAAGGCCTGCTGGATCGGCAACAGCAGCGTCTCGCCGCTCAATGCAGCCTGGCTGATCGTCAGCCCTTCGACGCCCTGGCGCGCGACACCGGCCAGGCTCTGCACAGTCTGGTGCTGGAACAGGTCTTTGGGCGTGAAGCGGATACCGGCCTGACGCGCACGGCTGACCACCTGGATCGAGATGATCGAGTCGCCACCCAGCTCGAAGAAGTTGTCGTTCAGGCCCACTTGCGGCAGGCGCAGCACATCCGCCCAGATCGTCGCGAGCTGCTGCTCCAACTCACTCTGCGGTGCCACATAGGCTTGTTGCAGCAGGCTCGCATCCGGTTGCGGCAGGCCCTTGCGGTCGAGCTTGCCATTGGGGGTCAGCGGCATCTGCGCGAGGAACATGAAGTAGGTCGGCACCATGTAGTCCGGCAGGCGGGTTTTCAGGGCGCGACGCAGGTTGTCGCGGAACTCGGCCTGGTCGGCCAGGTTGGCTTCGGCCGGCACCACATAAGCCACCAACTGTTTGCCGGTCGGGCCTTCCTGGGCCACCACCACGGTTTCGCCGACATTGTCCTGCTCACGCAGGCGCGCTTCGATTTCGCCCAGTTCGATGCGGAAACCGCGGATTTTCACTTGATGGTCGACACGACCGAGGTAGTCCACCACGCCATCCGGACGCCCGCGGGTCAGGTCGCCGCTGCGATACACGCGGCTGCCCGGCTTGCCGAAGGGGTCCGGCACGAAGCGCTCGGCGGTCAGTGCTGGACGCTCCAGGTAACCGCGCGCCACGCCCTCGCCGCCCAGGTACAACTCACCGGCGACGCCGATCGGTTGCAGGTTGAGCTGCGCGTCGAGCACGTAGCCGCTGCGGTTGCCCAGCAAGGTGCCAATCGGTGCGTAGACGGCGCCGCACGGGTCGCCTTTGCGTGCTTTCCACAGCAGTGGCGTAACCACGGTTTCAGTCGGGCCATAGCCGTTGAACAGGTAGGTCGGCTTGAGCGCACGCCAGGCCAGGTCGTAGCTCGCCTGCGCCACCGCGTCACCGCCGAAGCAGTACACACGCACCGCCGGTGGATTACCGTCGCGCTCGGCATGTTCGGCCAGCTGTTGCAGGTACACCGGCGGGAACACGGCCATGGTCACGTTGTGACGGTGCATCTGTTCGTAGGTGTACTCGGGCAGCCACAGGCTGTCATCGCGGATCAGCACGCTGGCGCCGTTGATCAACGGGTGCATCCAGCCTTCGTGGGAGCCGTCGAAGGCGAACGACATGAAGTGCAGTTCGCAATCGGCCGGGCTGGTTTCATAGCGTTCGCCGGTGGCGATGATGTGCGCCACCAACGGGCCGTGGGACACCGCCACGCCCTTGGGCATGCCGGTGGAGCCGGAGGTGTAGATCACGTAGGCGAGGTTGTCACCGTCCAGCATCACCTGCGGTGCAACATCGCTGCAGCCGCTCCACGCTTCGGTACGGTCGATGGCCAGCGTGTCGAGCCCTTCGGCCAGCGGCAATTGCTGCTGCACCGCCGTATGGGTCAGCAGCAATTTGGCGCGGCTGTCCTGCATCATGTACAGCAGGCGGTCACGTGGGTATTCGATATCCAGCGGCACATACACGCCGCCCGCTTTCATTACCGCGAGGAACGCCACCATGATTTCGGCACTGCGCGGCATGGCGATGGCCACGCGCACTTCCGGGCCGACACCACGGGCGATCAGCGCATGAGCGAGGCGGTTGGCCTGGCGATCCAGCTCGCCATAGCTCAGGGTTTGCGCGTCGAACTTGACCGCCACCGCCGCAGGATTTTCCCGCGCACGCTCGGCGACCAATTCGTGCACCAGGCGCTGGGCCGAGAAGCCGGAACCCGCGCGGTCCCACAGTTGCAGGATCTGTTGGCGCTCATCCGGGTCGAGCAGGTTCAACTGGCCGATACTCTGCCGTTGATCCTCGACCATCCCTTGCAACAGGTTCTGCCAGTGACGCGCCATGCGCTCGATGGTCGAGGCATTGAACAGGTCGGTGGCGTAACCCAGGGTCGCCCAAAGACTGTCGGTGCCCTCGTGCACATCCAGGTCGAGGTCGAAATGGGCCGTGTGACTTTCCCACTCCAGCCCTTCGACGCGCAGTGCCGATAATTGATGTTCGCTGCCGCCCAGGCGTACTTCGGTCTGGTGGTTGAACATCACCTGGAACAGCGGGTTGAGGCTCAGGCTGCGTTCGGGCTGCAACGCCTCCACCAACTGTTCGAACGGCAGGTCCTGGTGATCCTGGGCCTCCAGCGCCCGCTGGCGCGCCTGCTGCAATAGCTGCGTGACCGTAGTCTGCTCATCGATATCGGCCTTGAGCACCTGGGTGTTGACGAAGAAGCCGATCAGCCGCTCGGTTTCGACCCGGTTGCGGTTGGCAATCGGCACGCCGACGCGCACGTCTTCCTGGCCACTGTAGCGGTGCATCAGCGCCTGGAACGAGGCCAGCAACAGCATGAACACGGTCACGCCTTCGCGTTGCGCCAGGCCCTTGAGGTCCGCGACCAGTGCGCACGGCAATTGCACAAACAGACGCGCACCGCGATGGCTTTGCTCGGCTGGGCGCTGATGGTCGAACGGCAGTTCCAATACCGGTTGCTCGCCGCCCAGCAAACCTTGCCAGTAGGCCAACTGCCGGGCTTTTTCACCCGCGTCCATCCACTCGCGCTGCCACCGGGCGTAATCCGCGTACTGGATCGGCAAGGCCGGCAATTGCAGTGCCTGGCCCTGGCTGTAGGCGCTGTACAACTGCACCAGCTCATCGACCATGATCTGCATCGACCAACCGTCGGAGACGATATGGTGCTGCACCAGCACCAACACATGCTCGTTCTCACTCAGGCGCAGCAAGCGGGTCCTGAGCAACGGGCCGGCGAGCAAGTTGAATGGACGGGCTATTTCAGCTTCCACCTGGGCCTTGAGACTGGCCTCATCGCTTTGCACCACGGTGATCTCAACCCTGGCCTGCGGCGCAATCACCTGGAGCGTTTGCGCGTCGTCCTGCTGCAAATGCGTGCGCAGGCTGGCATGCCGCGCCACCAGGCTATCGAAGCTGCGTTGCAGCGCGTCGAGGTCCAATTGGCCCTTGAGGCGCAAGGCACTGGGCACATGGTAGGCGGCGCTGTCGGGGTCCAGCAGCCACAGGAACCACTGGCGCTCCTGGGCGTAGGACAACACCAGCGGCAGCTCTCGCGACGCCGGCACCAGCGCTGGCGCGGTCGACCCGCCCCGCTTGCCTTCGGTATGCAGGGCTGCGACAAAGCCGTCCAGGCGCGGTTGCTCGAACAGCACGCGCAGCGGCAACTCGATCCCCAGGTTATGCCGCAGGCGCGACGCCACTTGCATGGCCAGCAACGAATGGCCGCCTCGTTCGAAGAAGTGGTCGGTAAGGCCAATGCGTTCGGCACCGAGGATATCCGCCCAGATTGCCGCGACCTGCTGCTCAAGCACGGTGACCGGCGCCACCCAATGCGGCGCCGCGTGGCTTGCCTCCGGGCGCGGCAAGGCCTGGCGGTCGAGCTTGCCGTTGGGGCTCAGTGGCAAGGCCTGCAGGAACATGAAATGCGCCGGTACCATGTAGTCCGGCAGTTCATCGCGCAATGCGCTGCGAATCTGCTCACGCAGCGCATTCTGCTCGGACGCCGCCTGCGGCGTGACCACATAGGCGATGAGCTGCTGGTCGGCCGCAATCACCAAGGCTTCGCGCACGCCCTCCTGTGCCAGCAGGCGGGACTCGATCTCGCCGAGTTCGATACGGAAACCACGCACCTTGACCTGATGGTCGATGCGCCCGATGTACTCGATCACACCATCGGCACGATAACGCGCCAGGTCACCGGTGCGGTACAGGCGACCGCCACCTGCGGGGTCGAAAGGGTCGGGAATAAAGCGCTCGGCGCTCAAGGCGGCGCGATTGAAATACCCGCGCGCCAGCAGCGGTCCGCCAATCACCAGCTCACCGGCCACGCCCACTGGGACCGGGTTGAGGCTGGCATCCAGCAGATAGATGGCGCGCCCCTCAAGCACACGACCAATCGGCATCATTTGCGTCACGGCTTCGCTGCCATCCACATAGCCCGCGCAATCCAGCGCCGTAACCGTAACGGTCGCCTCGGTAGGACCGTAGGTGTTGAGCAGGCGGACATGGCCCAGCCCGGCCTCGCGCCACGACGCCAGCCCTTCCGGCGGCATGGCCTCGCCCCCCGCATGCACCTGGCGCAGACGTGCGTAATCACGTACGCCACGCTCGGCAAAGTCACGGGCGATCAGGTGCCAATACGCGGTGGTCAGGTCGACCACCGAGATCTCATGTTCGATCAGTTGCGTGTAGAAGGTGTCGCTGTCCCACAGCTCGCCGCCCCGCACCACCACGCCAGCGCCGCAGCACAGCGCCGGGTAGAGTTGCTCGACGAAACCGTCGAAGTTGAACGTACCGAACTGCAGTACACGGTCGGCGGCAGTCAGGTCGAACACATCGATAAACACCTCGACGTGCCGCGCCAGGGAGGCCTGGTCAATCCCGACACCCTTGGGCCGCCCGGTCGAACCGGAGGTGAACATCAGGTAGGCCAGGTTGGAGGCGAACGCACGCGCCGGTGGATTGCTCGACGGGTACTCGGCCAGCCATTCCGGGTCGGACTCCAGGCAGATCAACGTGAGGTCCGCGGTGATCGGCAAGCGCTCCAGCAAGGGCTGCTGGGTCAGCAACAGCTGCAAGCCGCTGTCTTCGATCATGCATTGCAGACGATCGCGTGGGTATTGCGGGTCCAGCGGCACATAGGCGCCACCGGCCTTGAGCACGGCCAGCAGCGCGACGATCATTTCCAGCGAGCGGTCCACGGCCACGCCGACCAGGCTGTCGGCGCCCACGCCCTGCTCGATCAGCCGGTGCGCCAGGCGGTTGGCGCGCCGGTTGAGGTCGGCGTAATCCATGCGCCGCTGATCCATGATCAACGCGACCGCCTCGGGCCGGCTGGCCACCTGCTGCTCGAATTTGCTCACTACGCTGCCGTGGGCGGCCCGCGCCGGTTGCGGCGGGTTCCACTCATAAAGCATCTGCGCCTGTTCGCTGCGGCCCAGGATCGGCAGGTCGGCGACACACTGTCGGGCAGCGCCAGCCACGCTCTTGAGCAGGTTCTGCCAGTGCCCGGCGAAGCGCTGCAAGGTGCTCGCGTCGAACAACGCGGTGGCGTAGGTCAGCGAGGCCAACAGGCCATCGGCGGACTCCTCGGTGTCCAGGCTCAGGTCGAAATGGGCGGTGTGGCTGTCCCATTCCAGCCCCTGCACCTGCAGGCCCGGCACGTGTTGCCCGGCGCGATTGGCCTGGGCATCCGACTGGTGGTTGAACATCACCTGGAACAGCGGGTTGTGGCTCAGGCTGCGCTCGGGTTGCAGGGCCTCGACCAATTGCTCGAACGGCAGGTCCTGGTGGTCTTGCGCGCCCAGCGCCTGTTCCTTGACCTGTTGCAACAGCTGGGCAAAGGTCATGTGCCCGTCGATCTCGGCCCTGAGCACCTGGGTGTTGACGAAGAAGCCGATCAATTGCTCGGTTTCCAGGCGGTTGCGGTTGGCGATAGGTACACCGACACGGATATCCGCCTGGCCGGTGTAGCGGTACAACAAGGCCTGGAAGGACGCGAGCAGCACCATGAACATCGTCACGCCTTCGCGCTGTGCCAGGGCGCGCAGGCCCTCGACCACGCCGGGCTCGACACGCAGATCCAGGCGCGCACCGTCATAGCGCTGCAGGGCTGGGCGCGGACGATCCAGCGGCAACTCCAGCACCGGCTGCACATCGCCCAGGCGGGCGCGCCAGTAGGCCAGCTGGCGTTGTTTCTCGCCCGCCTCCATCCAACTGCGCTGCCACTGCGCGTAGTCGGCGTATTGAATCGGCAGTGTCGGCAGCTGCGGGTCAAGGCCCTGGCTGTAACCGGCGTAGAGACTCACCAGCTCATCGACCATGACCTGCATCGACCAGGCATCCGACACAATGTGATGCTGCACCAGCACCAGCACATGTTCGCGCTCGCTCAGTTGCAGCAGGGTGATACGCAGCAACGGGCCGGCCTGCAGGTCGAAGGGCCGGGCGATTTCTGTCTCTACCAACCTTTGCAATTCAGCGGCGGTGGCCGAACCCAGGCGCCGGTGCTCGATAACCGGGCTGGCTTGTTCGAGCACACGTTGAACGGTCTGCTGCACATCGGCGAAAAACACTGTGCGCAGCGTTTCATGGCGCTGCACCAGCGTATCGAAAGCCCGTTGCAAGGCCCCGTGGTCGAGTGTGCCCAGCAGGCGCAGCGCGGCGGGAATGTGATAGGCCGCGCTGTCGGGTTCCAACTGCCAGAGGAACCACTGGCGCTCCTGGGCATACGACAACGGCAACGGCCGTTCACGATCGGCCCGCGTGATCTGCGCCACCTCGGCGCCCGCCTCCCCCAGCCCACGCACGAAGGCGCCCAGCACCGGTTGTTCGAACAGGCTTTTGAGCGCCACCTCGATCCCCAGCGCCTGGCGGACACGCGACACCACGCGGGTCGCCAGCAGCGAGTGCCCACCGAGTTCGAAGAAGTGGTCTTCCAGGCCCACCTGCGGCGTGCCCAATACGTCCGCCCAAATGGCCGCGACCTGGCTCTCGCGCTCGCTGACCGGCGCCACATAGCGTTTTTGCAGCAGGCTGGCGTCCGGTTTCGGCAGCGCCTTGCGGTCCAGCTTGCCATTGGGTGTCAGCGGCAGGCGCAGCAGGAATTGCATGTGTGCCGGCACCATGTAGTCCGGCAGTACCTCACGCAACGCGACCTTGCACCGCTCGCGCAACGCGCCTTGATCGGCCTCAGGCGTCGGGGTGTCGGTCACCAGGTAGGCCAGCAACTGGTCGTTCTCGGCTACCACAACCGCTTCGCGAATGCGGCTCTGCTCGCGCAGGCACGCCTCAATCTCGCCCAGCTCGATCCGGAAACCGCGCACCTTGACCTGATGATCGACGCGGCCGATGTACTCGACCACGCCATCCGCGCGATAGCGCGCCAGGTCACCGCTGCGATACAGGCGTTCGCCGTTGCCGGCAAAGGGGTTCGGCACGAAGCGCTCGGCAGTCATCGCCGCCCGGCCGTGGTAACCGCGGGCCAGGCCGACCCCGCCGATCAAAAGTTCGCCGGCAGCGCCGACCGGGCACGGAGTGAGGTCGGCGTTGAGAATGAACAAGGCGGTATTGGCGATTGGCCGACCGACAAACGGCAGCGGCTCGACCAGCTTATGGGCGGCCGACCAGATGGTGGTTTCGGTCGGGCCGTACAGGTTCCACACCGTACCCTGCTGGGCCAGCATGCGCTCGGCCAGGTCGGCCGGCAGCGCCTCGCCGCCGCACAGGCACTTGACCCCGTGCAGCAAGGTGCGGCGCTCGCTGTCCAGGAGCATGCGCCAGGTTGATGGCGTGGCCTGCACCACGTTGATTGCCTCGCGCTGCACCCGGTCGAGGATCGCCTCGGGGTCCAGCGACACATCCTTGTCGGCCAGCACCACGGTCGCGCCTACTGCCAGCGGCACGTAGAGTTCCAGGGCAAAGATGTCGAACGAGAACGTGGTCAACGACAACAGGCGCGCGTCGGCGCCGATGGCCAGGGTCTCGGCCATGCCGTGGGTGAAACTGCTCAGCGCGCCATGGCGCACCATCACGCCCTTGGGCTTGCCGGTGGAGCCGGAGGTGTAAATCACATAGGCCAGGTGCTCGCCGGTCAGCTCGACGTCAGGGTTGGCGTGGCTGTAGCGCGCATCTTCCTGCGCGTCCATGAACAGCACGTGCTGGTCGGCGGCCAGCGGCAGCCGCGTGTGCAGTTCGCCAGCGGTCAGCAACACGCGGGCACGGCTGTCTTCGAGCATGAAGGCCAGGCGGTCGGCCGGGAACTGTGGATCGAGCGGTACGTAGGCGCCGCCGGCCTTGAGCGTGGCGAGCAATGCCAGCACCATCTCGACCGAACGGTCCAGCGCCACCGCCACCAGCACGTCAGGGCCCACACCCGCTGCGCGCAGGCGATGGGCCAGGCCGTTGGCGCGCCGGTTCAACTCGCCGTAGCTGAGCGCCTGGCCGTTGCACACCAGTGCCGTGGCATCAGGCCGCGCCTGGGCCTGGGCTTCCAGCAGGCGGTGCACGCCCACGTCGTGGGCGAAGGTTTTGTGCGTGTGGTTCCAGCCGTGTACCAATTGCTGCCACTGGTCATCGTCCAGCAACGGCAGTTCACCGACACGGCCACTGCAATCCTTGGCCACCGCTTGCAGCAACCGGTGCCAATGAGCGAGGAAACGCTCAAGGCTCGGCGCGTCGAACAGGTCGGTGGCGTAGGTCAGCGAGGCCTGGATGCCATCGGCCGATTCCTGGGTGTCGAGGTTGAGGTCGAATTGTGCGGTCTTGCTGTCCCACTCCAACCCTTGCACCTGCAGGCCCGTGACGCTGCCACCACCGCGCTGGCTATCGGTCTGGTGATTGAACATCACCTGGAACAACGGGTTGTAGCTCAGGCTGCGTTCCGGCTGCAGGGCTTCCACCAACTGCTCGAACGGCAAGTCCTGATGGGCCTGGGCGTCGACGGCGCGCTGCCGGGTTTGCTGCAGCAGGTCGCGGAAGGTCATCTGGCCGTCGATATCGGCCTTGAGGATTTGCGTGTTGACGAAAAAGCCGATCAGGCGCTCGGTTTCCACCCGATTGCGGTTGGCCACCGGCACGCCGATGCGGATGTCGTTCTGGCCGGTATAGCGATGCAGCACCGCCTGGAACGACGCCAGCAACAGCATGAACAGGGTCACCCCTTCGCGCTGTGCCAGGGTCTTGAGACCCGCGACCAGCGAGGCTTCCAGCGTCAGGTCGAGGCGCGCCCCCCGGTAGCTCTGCACCGCCGGCCGTGGGCGGTCCATGGGCATTTCCAGCACCGGCTGTTCACCGCCGAGCAGGCCTTGCCAATAGCCCAATTGACGCTCGCGCTCGCCGGCTTCCATCCAGCTGCGTTGCCACAGCGCGTAGTCGGCATACTGGATCGGCAAGGCCGGCAGTTGCGGGTCGTGGCCCTGCACGTGGGCGGCGTACAGCTGCACCAGTTCGTCGACCATCACCTGCATCGACCAGCCATCGGAGACGATGTGATGCTGCACCAGCACCAGCACGTGTTCCTGCGGCGCCAGGCGCAGCAGCTTGACCCGCAACAGCGGGCCTTGCTGCAAATCGAACGGCTGGTCGATCTCGGCCTCGACCAGCGCCTTGAGTTCTGACTCCTGGGCATCGACCAGCGCAATGTCGACCCGCACCTGGTCGGCGATGACCTGCAAGGCGCTGTCGCCGTCCTCCTGCAAATGCGTGCGCAGGCTCTCATGGCGCTTGACCAGCGCGTCAAAGCTGCGCTGCAACGCGGCCACGTCGAGGTGGCCGGTCAGGCGCAACGCCCGGGGTACGTGATAGGCGGTGCTCTGCGGCTCCAGCTGCCACAGAAACCACTGCCGCTCCTGCGCATAAGAGAGTCGAAGCGGCTCGCCTTCCTGGCGCTTGAAAACCGGGGCAATCTCAAACAGGTTGATGCCTTGCTGCTTGAGCATTACCGCCAACGCTTTCTTCTGTTGCGCAGAAAGTGAACCTACCGACTCGATTAATGCTTGCACGCCACGCCCCTCAGGAAATCAATTTATCCAAATCTTCTGCTGATAGACGTTTGAGGGCCTCCAAGGATTTAGCCAATGCGTCCTGCACCGGCGAATTATTTGTCTGCTGAGCCGCCACGTAGGCGCTGAAATCGGCCAGGGTCGGGGTGGTGAAGATCGATTTCACATCGAACTCGGCGTGCAATTGCTCGCGCAGGCGCACCACCACCTGGGTCGCCAGCAGCGAATGCCCGCCCAGTTCGAAGAAGTTGTCGTTCAGGCCGACCCGCTCCACGTCGAGCACCTCGGCCCAGATGGCGGCGATCTGCTGCTCCAACTCGCTGGACGGCGCCACGTAGGCGCGTGCCTGCAGGTTGGCATCGGCCTTGGGCAGCGCCTTGCGGTCGAGCTTGCCGTTGGGGCTCAGCGGCATCTGCTCCAGCAGCATCCACTGCGCAGGCACCATGTAGTCCGGCAGGTGCTGGGCCAGGTGCGCGCTGAGCACATCGCGCCAGTCATCGCCGGCGTTGTGCAGCACCAGGTAGCCAACCAGGTATTTGCCATCGACGGCCAGTACGGCGGTCTCGCGGACCCAGTCGTGTTCCAGCAGGCGCGCTTCGATTTCGCCCAACTCGATGCGCAGGCCGCGCAACTTGACTTGATGGTCGATCCGCCCGGCGTACTCGATCACGCCGTCTTCGCGGTAACGTGCCAGGTCGCCGGTGCGGTACAGGCGCTCGCCGTCGACAAACGGATGCGCGATAAAGCGCTCGGCAGTCAGCGCGGGACGGCGATGGTAACCCCGCGCCAGGCCCACGCCGCCCAAGTACAGCTCGCCGAGCACACCCACCGGCGCCGGCTCGAAGTTGTCGTCGAGGATGTAGCAACCTAGGTTGGCAATCGGACGCCCAATCGGCACCGCATCGCGGCCTTCATCGATGCAGGTCCAGTGGGTCACGTCGATGGCCGCCTCGGTCGGGCCGTACAGATTGTAGAGCCCAGCCTGCGGCAGTTTGGCGAACACCTGCTGCTGCGCATCCACCGGCAACGCCTCGCCGCTGCACACGATACGGTGCAAGGTGTGGCAGGTCGCAACCGCCGGATCCTGCAGGAATGCCTGCAGCATCGACGGCACAAAGTGCAGCGTGGTGACCTGCTCGGCATTGATCAGGTTGACCAGTTTGGCCGGATCGCGGTGATCCCCCGGCGCCGCGACCACCAGGCGCGCGCCGGTCATCAATGGCCAGAAGAACTCCCACACCGACACATCGAAACTGAACGGGGTCTTTTGCAGGACCGTGTCGCTGACGTCCAGGCCATAGGCTTCCTGCATCCAGTGCAGACGGTTGGCCAGGGCCGAATGACGGTTGCCGGCGCCTTTGGGCTGGCCGGTGGAGCCGGAGGTGTAGATCACATACGCGAGGTTTTCGCCGTCCAGCACGATGCCTGGGTTGCTGTCGCTGTAGTCTTCAAAGGCAGACTCGCCCAGCACCAAGGTTTCCAGGTTGGTGGGAATCGGCAGTTGCTCGCGCAAGTGCGCCTGGGTCAACAGCAGTTTCACGCCACTGTCTTCCAGCATGTAGGCCAGGCGCTCGCGTGGGTACTCCGGGTCGAGCGGCACATAGGCGCCACCGGCCTTGAGCACCGCGAGCAGGCCGACTACCATCTCGACGCAACGCTCCACGGCCAGGCCGACCAGCACATCCGGGCCCACACCCGCCTCGATCAAGCGATGGGCCAGACGATTGGCGCGACGGTTCAGTTCGGCGTAGCTCAAGCGCTGCTCGGCGAATACCAGAGCCGGAGCGTCCGGCGTTCGCGTTACCTGCTGTTCAATCCGTTGATGCACACAGTCCTGCAGGGGATAGTCGCGCGCGGTGGCATTCCAGTCCCGCACGACTTGCTGGCGTTCGGCCGGGTCGAGCATGGCCAGCTCGCCAAGGTGTTGTTGCCCGCCCTGGAGCATGGCCTGCAGCAGGTTGACCAGGTGGCGCGCATAGCTGTGCACCGTGGCCGCACTGAAGTGCGCGCGGGCAAAGCCGAACTGCACTGACAGCGTGTCGCCGACGTCCACCAGCACGGTCAGCGGGAAGCTGGTCTGCTCGTGGGAATGCGGCGTGCCGAAGCGAATGCCGCTGCCGCCGCTCTGTTCCAGGGCCTTGGATACCGGGTAGTTTTCGAACACCAGAATGTTATCGAACAAGGCCTCGCCGCCCTGCCCGGCCCAGCGCTGGATGTCGTACAAGCCGGTGTGTTCATGCTCGCGCAGGGCCAGGTTCTGCGCCTGCACCGCTTGCAGCCAGTCGGCTACCGATTGCTGGCCCTCCACCGCGCTGATCACCGGCAAGGTGTTGATGAACAGGCCGATCTGTTGCTCCACCCCGGCCAATTCGGCCGGGCGCCCGGCCACGGTGGCGCCGAAGCACACCACCGCCTGCCCGCTGTGGCGTTGCAACAGGATCAGCCACGCCGCCTGAATCAAGGTATTGAGCGTAACCTTGTGGCTGCGCGCGAAAGATTCCAGGCGCGCGGTCAAGGCATGGTCCAGCTGCAGTTGATGCTCGCCATGCCCCTGCGCGGCCAGCGGCTGACTGCTGCCCAGGCGGGTCGGGGTGTGCAGCACGGCCAGTTGTTCGCGCCAGAAGGTTTCGGTGGCCTGCGCGTCACGCTGTTGCAGCCAGCCGATGTAGTCGCGGTAACGCCCGGCGGCCTGCGGCACGGCGACGCCGGCATAACGTTGCAGCACTTCACCGAACAGCCGCGAATTGCTCCAGCCGTCCATCAGGATGTGGTGATTGGTGTAGATCAGCTCATGGCGTTGCTCATCGGTGCGCACCAGCACCAGGCGCACCAGCGGCGCCTTGGTCAGGTCAAACCCCTGGCGGCGCTGGGCCTCCTCCAGGTTTTGCAGCTCCAGCTCACGCTCGGGCATCGCTCGCCAATCAAGCACGTCGATCGGCAACCGCGCCTCGCGGTACACCACTTGGCATGGCCACTCCAGCTGCCCTTCCCAGAAGAAACCACTGCGCAATACGTCATGAGCCTGCACGGTGGCATCCCACGCCTGCTGAAATCGCGCCACATCCAGGCCCTCGGCGGTCACGCGGATCTGGTTGATGTAATCACCAGCAGCCTGTTCGTACAGAGTGTGGAACAGCATGCCTTGCTGCATGGGAGACAAGGTGTAGATGTCTTCAACGGCCTCGGCGGCCAATGGCAAGGATTCAAGTTGCTGCTGGTTCAAGCGCGACAACGGGAAATCGGAAGCCGTCACGCCACGGTTGCCCGGGGTGCAGCAGTGCTCGACCAACGCTTTCAGTTCGCGGGTAAACGCCTGGCTCAAGGCGTCGATCTGCGACGCCTCGAACATCAGCGGGCTGAAGGTCCAGCCCATCTGCAGCTCGCCGCCGAACACCTGGCCGTTGAGTGTCAACCAGTTGCCCAGGGGCGCGTCCGGGCTTTGCTCGGCACCCGCGCTTTCCGTCGCGGGCCCGAACAATACGTCTGGCTGGTCAAAGCTACCGTCGATCTGGCCCAGGTAGTTGAAGGTGATACGCGGCACCGGCAACTCACTGAACGCCTGGCGCGTGGCCTCGTCTCCCAGGTAGCGCAGCGCGCCGAAGCCCAGGCCTTTGTCCGGCACCGCGCGCAGCTGCTCCTTGATCTGCTTGATCGACGTGGCAAGCGACTCGGCTGGGGTCAGGCGCACTGGGAACAGGCTGGTGAACCAGCCGAGGGTGCGGGTCAGGTCGATGTCGTCGAACAGGTCTTCGCGGCCATGGCCTTCCAGCTGGATCAGGCTGGAAGCCTGCCCGGTCCACTGGCAGATCACACGCGCCAGAGCCGTCAGCAGCAGGTCGTTGATCTGGGTGCGATAGGCCGTAGGCGCCTGTTGCAGTAATTGCCGGGTGTGCTCGGCGTCCAGCTGGCTGACCACGGTCTGCGCCAGGCGACCGGGACGTGCGCCGCGTGGATCCCGACACGGCAAGTCGGTCGACACACCCTGGAGCTGTTGCAGCCAGAAGTGTTTTTGCGGCTGTATCGCTGCGCTGCGGGCATGGACCTGCAGACGCTCGGCCCAGGCCTTGAACGAGGTGGTCTTGGCCGGCAACGGCTGTTGGCGATACAGGCTTTGCAAGTCTTCAAGAAACACCCGCCAGGACACACCGTCTACCACCAGGTGGTGCATGACCAGCAACAGGCGCTGGGACCCGTCAGCCATCTCGGCGAGTACCGCGCGCAACAACGGCCCCTGCTGCAGGTCGAGGCTGCGCTGGGCGCGCTCGCACAGGGCTTGCAGCTCGGTGGTGTCCTGCACGCTCGCCTGCCATAGCAAGGTCGCAGGTTGCGCATCATGCCGCGCGGTCCAGCCCGCGGCCTGCTGGCTGAAGCTCAGGCGCAGCACATCGTGGTGCCGGGTGAGCGCTTGCAGCGCAGCTTCCAACGGTTCGGCGAGAATTTGCTGGCGTGGCGTCAGCAGCAAGGACTGGTTCCAGTGGTGGCGGTCCGGAAGCTCCATCTCGAAGAACAGTTGCTGGAAAGGTAGCAACGGCGTCTCGCCCTGCACCGGTCCCTGGTCGATCACCTGCGCTGTCTGCAACTGCGCCACCCGCGCCAGGCTGCGTACGGTCTGGTGCTGGAACAGCGCTTTGGCGGTGAAATGAATGCCGGCCGCCCGGGCGCGGCTGACCACCTGAATGGAGATGATCGAGTCGCCGCCGCGCTCGAAGAAGTTGTCGTTCAAGCCCACGTGCTCGATGCCCAGCACCTCGGCCCAGATCGCGGCAATCTGCTGCTCCAGGGCAGTGTGCGGTGCTTCGTATTGCTGCGTGGCCTCGGGCTTGGGCAGGGCCTTGCGGTCGAGCTTGCCGTTCGGGCTCAAGGGCATCTGGTCGAGTACCACCCACTGCGCCGGCACCATGTAGTCCGGCAGGTGCTGGGCCAGATGAGCACCGAGTACTTCACGCCAATCATCGCCGGCGCTGTGCAACACCAGGTAGCCCACCAGGTATTTGCTGTCGACGGCCAGCACGGCAGCCTCACGCACCCACTCGTGTTCGAGCAGGCGCGCTTCGATTTCGCCCAGCTCGATACGCAGGCCGCGCAACTTGACCTGATGGTCGATACGCCCGACATACTCGATCACGCCGTCTGCGCGGTAGCGCGCCAGGTCGCCGGTGCGGTACAGGCGCTCGCCCTTGATGAACGGGTGGGCGATAAACCGCTCGGCGGTGAGTGCCGGACGGCGGTGATAACCACGCGCCAGGCCAATGCCGCCCAGGTACAGCTCACCCAGCACGCCAACCGGTACGGGTTCGAAGTTACTGTCGAGGATGTAGCAGCCGAGGTTCGCAATCGGACGGCCTATCGGCACCGCATCGCGCTCTTCATCGATGCAGGTCCAGTGGGTCACGTCGATAGCCGCTTCGGTCGGGCCATACAGGTTGTAGAGCCCGGCCTGGGGCAGTTTGGCGAAGACTTGCTGCTGCGCATCCACCGGTAACGCTTCGCCGCTGCACACAATGCGCCGCAGGCTCTGGCAGCTCGACACCGCCGGGTCCTGCAGGAATGCCTGCAGCATCGACGGCACAAAGTGCAGCGTGGTGATGCGCTCGGCATTGATCAGGTTGACCAGCCGGGCCGGATCGCGATGATCCCCCGGCGCGGCAACCACCAGGCGCGAGCCGGTCATCAGCGGCCAGAAGAACTCCCACACCGACACGTCGAAGCTGAACGGAGTCTTTTGCAGCACGCTGTCGCTGGCCTCCAGGCCATACGCCTCCTGCATCCACTGCAGGCGGTTGAGCAATGCCGAATGACGGTTGCCGGCACCTTTTGGCTGGCCGGTGGAACCCGAGGTGTAGATCACGTAGGCGAGGTTTTCGCCGTCCAGCGCGATGCCTGGGTTGGTGTCGCTGTAGGCCTCAAAGTCGGACTCGCCCAGCACCAGCGTTTCCAGGGCTTGGGGAATCGGCAACTGCTCACGCAGATGCGCCTGGGTCAGCAGCAGTTTCACCCCGCTGTCGTCGAGCATGTAGGCCAGGCGCTCACGCGGGTACTCCGGGTCCAGCGGCACATAGGCACCACCGGCCTTGAGCACCGCGAGCAGGCCAACGACCATTTCGATGGAGCGCTCCACCGCCAGGCCGACCAGCACGTCGGGGCCGACACCGGCTTCGATCAGGCGATGGGCCAGGCGGTTGGCACGACGGTTCAGTTCGGCATAGCTCAGGGAAAGCTGGTTGAAGCGCACTGCCGGTGCGTCCGGCTGCACCAGCACCTGCGCCTCGATCAACTGATGTACCCACTGCCCTTGCGGATAATCGCGCGCGGTGGCGTTCCACTGGTCAAGCATCTGCTCGCGCTCGTTGGCGCTGAGGGTCGCCAGGTCCTGCACCGGCAACGCGCTGTTCGCCACGGCGGCACGCAGCAGGCTCAGCCAGTGCTCGGCCATGCGCGCCACGGTGGCGGCGCCGAACAGGTCGGTGGCGTAAGTCAGGGAGGCCCAGATCGCGTCGCCGCTCTCCTGGGTGTCCAGGCTCAGGTCGAACTGGGCGCTGTGGCTGTCCCATTCCAGGTTGGCCACGCGCAGGCCAGGCAATTGCTGCTCTGCTGTGTGTGAGTGGGCCTGGTGGTTGAACATCACCTGGAACAGCGGGTTGTGGCTCAGGCTGCGTTCCGGTTGCAGCGCCTCCACCAATTGCTCGAAGGGCAAGTCCTGATGAGCCTGGGCCTCCAGCGCGCGGCGCTTGGTGTGCTGCAGCAGTGCGGTAAAGGGCATGGCGCCGTCGACGTCGGCCTTGAGCACCTGGGTGTTGACGAAAAAGCCGATCAGCGACTCGGTCTCGACACGGTTGCGGTTGGCAATCGGCACGCCGACACGGATGTCCGATTGCCCGCTGTAGCGGTACAGGAAGGCCTGGAACGACGCCAGCAGCAACATGAACATCGTCACGCCTTCACGTTGGGCCAGGGTTTTCAAGCCTGCAACCAGCGCCGGCTCCAGCGCGATGTCCTGGCGCGCGCCCCGAAAGCTCTGTTGCGCCGGACGCGGCTGGTCGAAGGGCAATTCCAGTACCGGCTGCGCGCCGCTGAGCAGTTCGCGCCAGTAGTCCAATTGACGGGCCTTCTCCCCGGCCTCCATCCAGCGGCGCTGCCACAGCGCGTAGTCGGCATACTGGATCGGCAGCGGCGCCAGCACACAGTCCTGGCCCTGGCTGTAGGCGGCGTAGAGCTGCATCAGCTCCTGCACCATCACGCCCATCGACCAGCCATCGGAAACGATGTGGTGCTGCACCAGTACCAGCACGTGCTCGTCTTCGCTCACGGCGAGCAAGCTGACCCGTAATAATGGACCTTGCTGTAAATCGAAAGGCCGGGCGATTTCCGCTTCGACGCGGGACGTGAGCTGGGCCTCGTCGACTGCGCTTTCAGCGATCTTGATCACGGCGTGGGCCAGCACCTCCTGGGCACGCTCCTCGGCGTCCAGGTGCAGGCGCGTGCGCAGGCTTTCATGGCGCGCCACCAGCGTGTCGAAGCTGCGTTGCAGGGCGGCCTTGTCCAACTGGCCGCTCAGGCGCAGGGCGCCGGGCACGTGATAGGCGGCGCTGTCCGGGTCCAGTTGCCAGAGAAACCACTGGCGCTCCTGGGCGTAGGACAATGGCAGTTTCTGGCCGTCCTCGCGGATCGAGGCAATCGGCAGTTGGGCGAAACTCATGCCACGGCTTTGCAGGCGCTGGTAAAACTGCTGGCGCTGTTCCAGAGGCAGGCGAAGAAAGCGCGAAACCAGATCGATATTAGGGTTGGAAAGCATGGGTCAAATCGCCTCTAGTTCGCTCAAAAAGTCACGAAGGTCATCAAAATCTTCCGCACTGCCGGCGCGGAAGGTGGCGGCGGCCTGTACGTAGGCACGCAGCGTTTCGGTCTGGAACACTTCCACCAGTGGCACTTCCAGGCCCAGTTCGGCCTGGACCCGCGAGGTGATCTGGATCGCCAGCAGGGAGTGGCCGCCCACCTCGAAGAAGTTGTCGTTCAGGCCCACCTGCGGCAGGCGTAGCACCTCGGCCCAGATCGCGGCGATCTGTTGCTCCAGCTCGGTTTCGGGGGCCACATAGGCCTGTTGCAGCAGGCTTGCATCCGGCTCGGGCAGGCCCTTGCGGTCGAGCTTGCCGTTGGGGGTCAGCGGCATTTGCGCGAGGAACATGAAGTGCGTCGGCACCATGTAGTCCGGCAGGCGGGTTTTCAGCGCGCGGCGCAGGCTGTCGCGGAACTCGGCCTGATCGGCCAGGTTGGCGTCGGCCGGCACCACATAAGCCACCAACTGTTTGCCGGTCGGGCCCTCCTGGGCCACCACCACGGTTTCGCCGACGTTGTCCTGCTCACGCAGGCGCGCTTCGATTTCACCCAGTTCGATGCGGAAGCCACGGATTTTCACCTGATGGTCGACACGACCGAGGTAGTCCACCACGCCATCCGGCCGCCCGCGGGTCAGGTCGCCGCTGCGATACACGCGGCTGCCCGGCTTGCCGAAGGGGTCCGGCACGAAGCGCTCGGCGGTCAGTGCTGGACGCTCCAGGTAACCGCGCGCCACGCCCTCGCCGCCCAGGTACAGCTCACCAGCGACGCCGATCGGTTGCAGGTTGAGCTGCGCGTCGAGCACGTAGCCGCTGCGATTGCCCAGCAAAGTGCCAATCGGTGCATAGACCGCGCCGCACGGGTCGCCCTTGCGTGCTTTCCACAGCAGTGGCGTAACCACCGTTTCCGTCGGGCCGTAGCCGTTGAACAGGTAGGTCGGCTTGAGTGCGCGCCAGGCCAGGTCATAGCTCGCCTGGGCCACCGCGTCACCGCCGAAGCAGTACACACGGACCTTCGGAGGATTACCGTCGCGCTCGGCATGTTCGGCCAGCTGTTGCAGGTACACCGGCGGGAACACGGCCATGGTCACATTATGGCGATGCATCTGCGCGTAGGTGTATTCCGGCAGCCACAGGCTGTCGTCACGAATCAACACACTGGCGCCATTGATCAATGGGTGCATCCAGCCTTCATGGGAGCCGTCGAAGGCGAACGACATGAAGTGCAGTTCACAATCGGCCGGGCTGGTTTCATAGCGCTCGCCGGTGGCGATGATGTGCGCCACCAACGGGCCGTGGGACACCGCCACGCCCTTGGGCATGCCGGTGGAGCCGGAGGTGTAGATCACGTAGGCCAGGTTGTCGCCGTCCAGCTTCACATCGGGCGCCGTGTCGCTGAACCCCGCCCACTCTTCAGTGCGATCAATCGCCAAGCTGGTCAATCCTGCCGGGATCGGCAGCTGCTGCAACGCGCGGCTGTCGGTGAGCAGCAGTTGCGCGCGGCTGTCCTGCATCATGTACAGCAGGCGGTCGCGGGGGTATTCGATATCCAGCGGCACATACACGCCGCCGGCTTTCATCACTGCAAGGAACGCCACCATGATCTCGGCACTGCGCGGCATGGCGATGGCCACGCGCACTTCCGGGCCGACACCACGGGCGATCAGCGCATGGGCCAGGCGGTTGGCCTGGCGATCCAGCTCGCCGTAGGTCAGGGTTTGTGCATCGAACTTGACCGCCACCGCCGTCGGGGTTTCCCGGGCGCGATCGGCCACCAACTCGTGAACCAGGCGCTGGGCCGAGAAGCCGGCGTCGGTCTGGTCCCACAGCTGCAGGATGTGCCGTTGCTCATCAGCACCCAGCAGGTTGAGTTGGCCGACAGTCTGCTGCTGATCGGCAACCATCGCCTGCAACAGGTTCTGCCAGTGGCCAGCCATGCGTTCGATGGTCGCCGGGGCGAACAGGTCGGTGGCGTAGCTCAGGGACGCACGCAGCGCGGCCTGGCTTTCTTCTATGTCCAGCGCCAGGTCGAACTGGGCGACGCCTTCATCCCAACCGAGTACTTCGACGTCGAGGTCGGTCAAGCCCTGCAGATGCAGGCCGGCAGAGGTCACACGGTGGTTGAAGAGCACCTGGAACAACGGGCTCAGGCTCATGCTGCGCTCCGGTTGCAGGGCCTCGACCAGTTGCTCGAACGGCAGGTCCTGATGGGTCTGGGCCTCAAGGGAACGCTGACGCGCCTGCTGCAACAACTGCTCGACGCTCATTTGCCCATGGATGTCGGCCTTGAGCACCTGGGTGTTGACGAAGAAGCCGATCAGCCCTTCGGTTTCCAAACGGTTGCGGTTGGCAATCGGCACGCCGACGCGCACATCTTCCTGGCCACTGTAGCGGTGCAGCAAGGCCTGGTAGGACGCCAGCAACACCATCGGCAAGGTCACCCCGGCGTCGCGCGCCAGGTTGCGCAAACCGCCCAGCAGCGCGGCCGGCAGCTCAATCTCCAGGCGCGCCCCGCGATGGCTTTGCACGGCCGGGCGCTGGTAGTCGAACGGTAATTCCAGCACCGGCTGCACGCCGCCCAGCAAACCTTGCCAGTACGCCAGCTGACGCGCCTTTTCACCGGCCTCCATCCAGTGGCGCTGCCACACGGCGTAGTCGGCGTACTGGATCGGCAACGCCGGCAGGTCCGGCGTCTGCCCCTGGCTGAAGGCCGCGTAGAGCTGCACCAGCTCTTCGACCATCAGCTGCATCGACCAGCCATCGGAGACGATATGGTGCTGCACCAGCACCAGCACGTGGTCGTCCTTGGCCAGGCGCAGCAGTTTGACCCGCAGCAACGGCCCGCGCAGCAGGTCGAACGGCTGTGCGACCTCGGCGGCGACCTGCGCCTTGAGCCCGGCTTCATCGGTGTCGGCCAGCTCGATGTCGATCAGGCCCGAGTCTTCGATGACCTGCACCGTGGCCGCCGCGTCCTGGCGCAGATGGGTGCGCAGGCTTTCATGGCGGGCGAGCAAGGTGTCGAAACTGCGTTGCAGTGCCGCCTGGTCCAGCGTGCCCTTTAAACGCAAGGCGCTGGGGATATGGTAGGCGGCGCTGTGCGGGTCCAGTTGCCAGAGGAACCATTGGCGCTCCTGGGCATAGGACAGCGGCAGCGGTTGGTCGCGATCAGCCTTGAGCAACGCCGGCGCAGCCACGCGCTCTTCGCACAGGGACGCGACAAAGTCGCCCAGCAAGGGGTGTTCGAACAGGCACTTGAGCGCCACTTCCAGCGCCAGCGCCTGGCGGACCCGCGACACCACCCGCGTGGCCAGCAGCGAGTGCCCGCCCAGCTCGAAGAAGTGGTCGTCGAGGCCGACCTGCGGCACATCCAGCACGTCGGCCCAGATCGCCGCGACCTGTTTTTCGCGCTCGGAGACCGGTGCCACATGGCCTTTGCGCCACAGGCTGGCATCGACTTTCGGCAACGCCTTGCGGTCGAGCTTGCCGTTGGGGGTCAGGGGCAGGCTGTCGAGGAACATCAGGTGTGCCGGCACCATGTAGTCCGGCAGGCGCTCGCGCAAGGCGGCTTGGTAAGCCTGCGGGGCCTGCGCCGCCGAGCTGACCAGGTAAGCGATCAAGCGGTCGTCGTCGGCCAGCACCACGGCTTCGCGCACGCCAGGTTGCTCGCGCAGGCAGGCTTCGATTTCGCCGAGTTCGATACGGAAACCGCGCACCTTGACCTGGTGGTCGACCCGGCCGATGTATTCGACCACGCCGTCGTCACGGTAGCGCGCCAGGTCGCCGGTACGGTACAGGCGTTCGCCCAGTGCACCGTAGGGGTTGGGCACGAAGCGCTCGGCCGTCAGCGCTGGCCGCGCGTGGTAACCGCGTGCCAGGCCGACACCGCCGATCAGCAGTTCGCCGGATGCACCCAACGGGCATGGCGTGAGCCCGGCGTTGAGGATGAACAAGGTGGTATTGGCAATGGGACGCCCGACAAAAGGCTGCGCCTGCGACAAACGATGGGCCGCTGACCAGATCGTGGTTTCAGTGGGGCCATACAGGTTCCACACCGGACCTTGCAGGTCGAGCATGCGTTGGGCCAGATCGGCCGGCAGGGCTTCGCCGCCACACAGGGCCTTGATGCCGCGCAACTGATCGGCACGCGGGCTTTCCAGCAGCATGCGCCAGGTCGACGGCGTGGCTTGCAGCACGTTGGCGGACTGGCTGTGCGCCAGGTCGAGGATGGCCTCCGGGTCGAGGGCCATCGCCTGATCGCTCAACAGCACCGTGGCACCGACCGTCAGTGGCACGTACAGCTCCAGGGCGAAGATGTCGAACGAGAACGTTGTCAGCGACAGCACCCGCGCCTGCGCATCCATGTCCAACGTCGTAGCCATGCCGCAGGTAAAGCTGCACAGCGCCTGGTGCCGCACCATCACGCCCTTGGGTTTGCCGGTGGAACCGGAGGTGTAGATCACGTACGCCAAGTGTTCCGGCGTGACGCTGACCTGCGGGTTGTGGTCGTCGGCATCGACATCGTCGACCAGCAGCACCTGCAGGCCCTGCGGTTGCGCCAGGCGCCCGATCAGGTGCGACTGGGTCAGCAGCACCCGTGCGCGACTGTCCTCAAGCATGAAGGCCAGGCGATCCGCCGGGAACTGCGGGTCGAGCGGCACATAGGCGCCACCGGCCTTGAGGGTCGCCAACAGACCGACCACCATGTCCAGGGAGCGCTCCACATGCACGGCAACCAACACGTCCGGGCCGACACCCGCCGCGATCAGGCGATGAGCCAGGCGGTTGGCGCGGCGATTGAGCGCGGCGTAGCTCAGGGCTTGGTCGTTGAAATGCAGCGCGATGGCCTGCGGATGCGCCTGCGCGTGCGCTTCGAACAATTGCTGCACACAGCGCTCGCGGGCAAATTCGACGGCGGTGTGATTCCACGTTTCGAGCAGTTGCCGGGATTGCGGCACACTGAGCATCGCCAGCTCATCCAGGGCCTGAGCAGCATCGCGTACCACGGCGTGCAGCAGGTTCTGCCAGTGACCGGCCATGCGCTGCAGGGTCGCGGCGTCGAACAGGTCGGTGGCGTAGGTCAGGGAGGCCCACAGGCCGTCGGCGGACTCTTCGGTCTCCAGGTTGAGGTCGAACTGAGTGGTGTGACCGGCCCAGTCCACCGGTTGCAGGTCCAGGCCGGGCAGTTGCACCGCGCCTTGGCGCAGGTTGTCCTGATGGTTGAACATCACCTGGAACAGCGGGTTATGGCTGAGGCTGCGCTCCGGCTGCAGGGCTTCCACCAGTTGTTCGAACGGCAAGTCCTGATGGGCCTGGGCGTCCAGGGCGCGTTGCTTGACCTGGGCCAGCAACTGGTCAAAGCCCATCTGCCCGTGCAGGTCGGCCTTGAGCACTTGGGTGTTGACGAAAAAGCCGATCAGGCGTTCGGTTTCAAGGCGGTTGCGGTTGGCAATCGGCACGCCGACACGGATCTCGGACTGGCCGCTGTAGCGGTGCAGCAGGGTCTGGAACGAGGCGAGCAGCAACATGAACAGGGTCACGTCCTGACGCTGGGCGAGTGCCTTCAGTTCGGCGACCAGACGGGTGTCGAGATGGATCTGCTGGCGCGCACCGCGGTGGCTTTGCACCGCTGGGCGCGGGTGGTCCAGGGGCAATTCCAGCAGCGGATGCTCGGTACCCAGGTGCGTGCACCAGTAATCGAGTTGACGCTGGGTTTCCCCGCCCGCCATCCAGTCGCGCTGCCACACGGCATAGTCGGCGTACTGCAGCGCCAGGGCCGGCAACCGGGCGTGGCCCTGATACAGCGCGACCAGTTCGTCGACCATCACTTGCATCGACCAGCCATCGGAGATGATGTGGTGCTGGGTGATGACCAGCACATGGTGTTCGGCGTCGATCTGCAGCAGTGCGACGCGCATCAGCGGGCCGTTGACCAGGTCGAACGGGCGCTGGATTTCCTGCGCCACGGCGTGTTCGATATCCGGCGCCTCGACGCGCTGGCGCTCGATGACAATCGCCAGGTCGGGGTGAATGACCTGCCAGGTGTGCTCGCCCCTCTCCACAAACGTGGTGCGCAACGGCTCATGACGTTGCACCAGCGCCTGGAAGGCGTTTTCCAGCGCGGCACTGTCCAGTCGACCGCGCAAGTGCAAGGCGGCGGGCACGTGGTAGGCAGCGCTGCGCGGGTCCAGTTGCCAGAGGAACCATTGGCGCTCTTGGGCGAAGGACAGCGCCAGCGGCTGCTCACGCCCGACCGCCAGCATCGCCGGCGCCGTGGCAGCACGGGTGCCCAGTGCCGCGACGAAATCTGCCAGCACCGGCTGCTCGAACACGCTCTTGAGTGCCACCTCGATGCCCAGGCCATGCCGCACGCGGGACACCATCTGCGTGGCGAGCAACGAGTGCCCACCCCTCTCGAAGAAGTGATCGTTGAGCCCTACCCGCTCGGCGCCCAGCACCTGGGCCCAGATCGCCGCGACCTGTTGCTGCACCTCGGTAACCGGTGCCAGCCAATCGACCCGCGCCTGGTTGGCATCCGGCTTGGGCAGCGCGGCGCGGTCTAGCTTGCCGTTGGGGCTCAGCGGCAGGTGCGCGAGCAACAGCAGGTGCGCCGGCACCATGTAGTCCGGCAGCTCCGCGCGCAGCGTGGCCTTGAGCTGCGTGAGCAACTCGGCTTGCTGGGCCTCGTCCAGTGCGCGGCTGGCGACGATGTAGCCCACCAACTGGTTATCGGCGGCAACCACCAATGCTTCGCGCACGCTGGGTTGGGCCAGCAGGCGCGCTTCGATTTCGTTCAATTCGATACGGAAACCGCGCACCTTGACCTGGTGGTCGATACGGCCCACGTACTCGATCATGCCGTCGGCTCGATAGCGCGCCAGGTCGCCGGTGCGGTACAGGCGCCCGCCACCGTCGGTGCAGAACGGATCGGGAATGAAGCGATGCGCCGTCAGGTCGGGACGGTTGAAGTAACCGCGCGCCAGCAATGGCCCACCGATCACCAATTCGCCCGCGACACCCACCGGCACCGGGTTGAGGTTGGCGTCCAGCAGGTAAATGGCGCGGCCATCGAGCACCCGCCCGATCGGCATCGTCGACGGCAGGGCTTCGCGGCCATCGACGTAGGCGGCGCAGTCCAGTGCCGTGGCGGTCACCGTGGCCTCGGTCGGGCCGTAGGTGTTGAGCAGGCGTACAGGCTGCAGGCCCGCTTCGCGCCAGGCGCTGAGGCCTTCCGGCGGCATGGCTTCGCCACCGATATGCAGTTGGCGCAGACGGCCGTAGTCGCGGGGGCCACGGTCGGCAAAATCACGCACCAGCAGCAGCCAGTAGGCGGTGGTCAGGTCGACCACGGAGATATCGTGGTCGAGCAGTTGTTGATAGAAGGTGTCGCTGTCCCACAGGTCGCCACCGCGTACCACCACCGCTGCCCCGCAGCACAGCGCCGGGTACAGCTGCTCGACGAAACCGTCGAAGTTGAAGGTGCCGAACTGCAGCACACGGTCATTCGGCTGCAGCGCAAACAGTTCGCTGAACACCTCCACATGCCGCGCCAGGGACGCCAGGTCGATGCCCACGCCTTTCGGCCGGCCCGTGGAGCCGGAGGTGAACATCACGTAGGCAAGGTTCGCCGGCTGTGCCCGTGGCAACAGGTTTTGCGCGCTGTAGTCGCTCAACCAATCGCGCCGGTCTTCCAGGCAAACCAGGCTCAGGTTGGCTGTGATCGGCAATTGGTCCAGCAGCGGTTGTTGGGTCAGCAGCAACTGCAGGCCGCTGTCCTCGATCATGCATTGCAGGCGCTCGGCCGGGTACTTGGGGTCCAGCGGTACATAGGCACCGCCCGCCTTGAGCACCGCCAGCAGGCCGACGATCATGTCCAGGGAGCGGTCCACCGCCACCCCCACCAGGGTGTCGGCGGTCACGCCCAGTTCCACCAGGCGATGGGCCAGGCGGTTGGCGCGCGCATTCAGCTCGGCATAGCTCATGCGCTGTTGATCGAGGATCAGCGCGATGGCTTGCGGCTGAGTCGCCGCCTGCTGTTCAAAGCGCTGCAACACGCTCGCCTGGGCCGGTTGGGCGGCGTGAGGCGGGTTCCACTCGGTGAGTACGCGCTGGTGTTCAGCGGCCAACAGCAGCGCGATTGCGCCCAACGCCTGCCCGGGCGCATCGACAAACTGCTGCAACAGCCCTTGCAGATATGCCGCGATGTGTTGCACGGCGTCGGTGGCAAGGTCCGCACACAGGTACTCCAGGTGCAGGCTCAAACGCCGCCCCCCGTGCACGGTGAGGGTCAGCGGGTAGTTGGTGCGTTCCTGATGACGCACGTGACTGAAACGCAGGCCGCCCTCGCCCGCTTGCTCCAGGCTCTTGGCGACGGGGAAGTTCTCGAACACCACCAGGGTGTCGAACAGCGCTTCGCCGGCCGACCCGGCCCAGCGCTGGATATCGAACAGCGGCGTGTGCTCGTGCTCGCGCATTTCCAGGTTGAGCGCCTGGACCGTACGCACCCAGTCGCTGACGGATTGCGCCGGATTGGCCGCTGCGATCAGCGGCAAGGTATTGATGAACAGGCCGACTTGCTGCTCGACATTCGCCAACTGCGCCGGACGCCCGGATACCGTGACACCGCAGGCGACGCTGGATTGACCGGTGTAGCGCTGCAGCAGCAACAGCCACGCCGACTGCACCAGGGTGTTGAGGGTCACTTGGTGGGCACGCGCGAAATCAGCCAGGCGCCGGGTCTGGGCCTCATCCAGTTCACAGAGGATTTCAGCGTATTCACTGCCTTGGGGTGCTGCGGTCTTGGCCACGCTGCGCGCCAGGTGCGTCGGTTCGTCGAGCTGCGCCAGGCGTTCGCGCCAGAAGGCCTCGCCGATGGCCGGGTCCTGTTGTTGCAGCCAGGCGATATGCTGGGAAAACGCCGCGCCCACCGGCGGCAGTGCCTGGCCCTTGCAGGCTTGCAGTACTTCGTTGAGCACCAGGGCGTTGCTCCAGCCATCCATCAGGATGTGATGGCTGGTGTAGATCAAGTGCCAACGGTCCTCGGCGCTGCGCACCAGTGCCACGCGCAGCAACGGCGGATGCGCCAACTCGAAGCCCTGGCGATGGTGATCGGCGGCCAATTCATCCAGCGCCGTGGCGAGGTCCTGACGCTCGCGCCAGTCGTACTCGGCGAACGGCATGTCGACCTGGCGATACACCACCTGCAGCGCCTGGCCCTGGTCGTCCTGCCAGACAAACCCGGTGCGCAGCATGTCATGGCGCCCCAGCACCTGTGCCCAGGCGCGCTGGAATTGCGCCACATCGAGCCCCTGCACGTCGGCACGCAACTGGCTGACGTAGACATCGTCTTCGCCCTGTTGATAGAGGCTGTGAAACAGCATGCCCTGTTGCATCGGCGACAACGGGTACAGGTCCTGTACCGCACGCGCAGGCAGTGCCAACGCGTCGAGTTGCCCCTGGGTCAGCTGCGCCAGGCCCACATCGGCCGGGGTCAGGCCGCCCTGATGTGGGTCGACG
This sequence comes from Pseudomonas sp. 13B_2.1_Bac1, assembly GCF_025466155.1. Lineage (NCBI taxonomy): Bacteria > Pseudomonadati > Pseudomonadota > Gammaproteobacteria > Pseudomonadales > Pseudomonadaceae > Pseudomonas > Pseudomonas sp. 13B_2.1_Bac1. The sequence goes on from NZ_JANLOH010000068.1 coordinate 46,357, forward strand.
CAATGCGCGATCAGCGCCAGCAGTTCCTGCTGGAAATCCTCCGCCAGGCGTTCGACAGTCGCCACTTCGAACATTTCGCGGCTGAACCCCCACTGCAGCGACAGCTCCCCGCCATACACCTGCCCTTCCACGGTCAGCCAGTTGGCCAACGGTGCTTCAGGGTCCTGGGCCTGGCCGCTGCCCTCGGGCGCCGGCACCAACAGCGCCGACTCATTGAACTGGCGGTCGAACTGGCCGAGGTAGTTGAAGGTGATGCGCGGCACGGCGAGTGCCGACAAGGCGTCGCGCGCAGCAGGCGTGCCCAGGTAGCGCAACAGGCCGTAGCCAATGCCTTTATCCGGCACCGCACGCAGTTGCTCCTTGACCGATTTGATTGCACTCGACAACTCACCACCCGCCTGCAGGCGCACCGGGAACAGGCTGGTGAACCAGCCGACGGTGCGGGTCAGGTCGACGCTGTCGAAGAGGTCTTCACGGCCATGCCCTTCGAGCTGGATCAGCGCAGCGGGCTGCTTGCTCCAACGGCTGATCACCCGCGCCAATGCTGTCAGCAGCAGGTCGTTGACCTGGGTGCGATAGGCCGCCGGGGCGTCCTGCAGGAGTTGGCGCGTCTGTTCGGCACTGAGGCGGATTTCGAATGTGCTGCCCAGGCGGTTTTGCAGGCCGCCCTGCGGGTTGTCGCAGGGCAAGTCGGCGTCCGAGGTCTGTGCCTGCCAGTAAGGTAGCTGGTGATCGAGGATCTGTGCATGGGCCTGCAACTGCTGCGCCCACACTTGGTAGGCGCTGGTCTTGGCCGGCAGCGGCGCGGCGCCATAGGCGTGCTGCAGGTCTTCCAGCAGGATGCGCCAGGACACGCCGTCCACCACCAGGTGATGGATCACCAGCAGCAGGCGCTGAGTGCCGTCGCCCATGCTGACCAGCACGGCGCGCAGCAGCGGGCCGTGTTCAAGGTCGAGGCTGCGTTGGGCCTCGTCGCAGAGGGCGGCCAGTTCGGTTTCATCGCCAGCGCGGGATTGCCACAGCGCCGGGTCGGTGATCGGCGCGGCATGGGCTTGCTGCCAGCCCTCGGCCTGCTGCACAAAGCGCAGGCGCAGCGCATCGTGATGGTTGATCACCTGGGTCAACGCCGCCTCAACGCGCGCGGGTTCCAGGGCTTCACGCGGGGTCAGCAGCAGCGACTGGTTCCAATGCTGGCGCGCCGGGATCGCCTGCTCGAAAAAGCTGTGCTGCACGGGCGTGAGGATCACCTCGCCACTGACGGGCCCCTGGTCGATGACCGTCGCGTGCTCGACGCTCGCCACCAACGCCAGGCTGCGCACACTCTGGTACTGGAACAGGTCGCGCGGGCTGAGACGAATCCCGGCCTGGCGTGCTCGGCTGACCACTTGGATGGAGATGATCGAATCGCCGCCCAGCTCGAAAAAGTTGTCATCCAGACCGACATGCTCGACCCCGAGCACATCGCTCCAGACGGCAGCCAGGGCTTGCTGCACAGGATTTTCCGGGGCGGCATAAGCCTGCTGCGCGGCAGCATCCGGCACCGGCAGCGCCTTGCGGTCCAGCTTGCCGTTGGCGGTCACCGGCAACTGGGCCAGGTGGACCATATGCGTCGGCACCATGTACTCCGGCAGACTGCCGAGCAGCCAGGCCTTGAGGTCGCTGGGCGCCTCGCCTTCCAGCACCAGGTAAGCCACCAGTTGCTTGCCGCCCTGCACCAGCACGACGGCCTCACGCACGCCAGGGTGTTGCAGCAGGCGTGTCTCGATTTCACCCAGCTCGATGCGCAGGCCGCGCAGCTTGACCTGATGGTCGAGGCGGCCGAGGTATTCAATCACGCCATCGGCCCGTTGGCACACACGGTCGCCGGTGCGGTACAGGCGTGCGCCATCGCCAAACGGACTCGGCACAAAACGCTCGGCGGTCAACGCCGGACGCCGGTGATAACTGCGCGCCAGCCCGGTGCCGCCCAGGTACAACTCGCCGCACACACCGGCAGGGACCGGGTTGAGCTGGGCGTCGAGTACGTAGGTGCCGATGTTGGCAATCGGGCGGCCGATGGGCACGCTGTCGGCGCCTTCGTCGACGCAGGTCCAGTGGGTCACGTCGATGGCCGCTTCGGTGGGGCCATACAGGTTGAACAGACCGGCATGCGGCAGCTTGGCGAACACCTGGACCTGTGCGTCCAGCGGTAAGGCTTCACCGCTGCAGACGATCCGCTTGAGACCGGTGCAGGCCTGCACGCCCGGTTCATGGATGAATGCCTGGAGCATCGACGGCACGAAGTGCAAGGTGGTGACTGCGTGCCGGCCGATGGTCTCGATCAAGCGTGCGGGCTCGCGGTGCTCACCCGGGGCCGCCACCACCAGGCGCGCACCGGTCATCAGGGGCCAGAAAAACTCCCAGACCGACACGTCAAAGCTGAACGGGGTTTTCTGCAACACCGCATCATTGGCCCCCAGCCCGTAGGCCTGCTGCATCCAGCACAGGCGGTTGACCAACGCTCGATGGCTGTTGCCGGCACCCTTGGGCTTGCCGGTGGAACCGGAGGTGTAGATCACGTAGGCCAGGTTCAAGGCGTGGATGGCCACGCCGGGCGATTCGCTGCTGTAGCCGTCGAGCCACAGCGCAGGCTGGTCCAGGGCAATCACGCAGATACCGGCGGCGGGCAGCGATGCCAGCAGGCGCTGCTGGCTGAGCAGCAGCTGAATGCCGCTGTCTTCGATCATGTAGGCCAGGCGTTCCTGCGGGTATTCGGGGTCGAGCGGCACGTAGGCGCCGCCGGCCTTGAGAATCGCCAGCAGGCCGACCACCATCTCGATCGAGCGCTCGACGCAGATCCCCACCAACGCATCGGGGCCGACGCCCTGCTCGCGCAAGGCATGCGCGAGCCGGTTGGCGCGGGCGTCGAGTTCGGCGTAGGTCAGCGTGGTCGTACCGAACACCAGCGCCGGCGCGTCGGGGGTGGCCTGCACCTGGTCTTCGATCAGTTGATGGATGCCGCGCTCGGTCGGGTAGGTTTCTGCGGTGTTATTCCAGGCGTGCACCAGGACCTGTTGCTCATCGGCAGCCAGCATCGGCAATTCACCGATGCGCTGCTCGCCATCGGTGACCATCGCCTGCAACAGGCGGGTCCAGTGGCGGGCCATGCGCTCGATGGACGGCGCGTCGAACAGGTCGTTGGCGTAGGTCAAGGCGGCGTGCAGGGTGCCGGACTTTTCATAGGTGTCGAGGGTCAGGTCGAACTGGGTGGTGCGGCCCTGCCACTCCACCAAGGCCAGTTCCAGGCCGGAGGCGGTGCTGACCGAGGCGATGTCGGCCACCACCGGCTGGTGGTTGTACATCACCTGGAACAAGGGGGTATGGCTCAGGCTGCGCTCGATCTTGAGGGCTTCCACCAGGCGTTCGAAAGGCAACTCCTGATGCGCCTGGGCGCCCAGGGCATGCTCCTTGATGCCTTGCAGCAGCTCGGCGACGCGGGTTTGCCCGGTGAGTTCGGTGCGCAGGACCTGGGTGTTGACGAAGAAGCCGATCAGCCCTTCGACTTCGGTGCGGTTACGGTTGGCAATCGGCACGCCGACGCGGATATCGCCCTGACCGGTGTAGCGATGCAGGAGCGCATTGAACGCGCCGAGCAACAGCATGAACAAGGTGACGTTGTGTTTTTGCGCACAACTGCGCAGCTGCGCAGCGAGCGCCGGGTCAATCGCGAAGTTATACCGCGTGCCCTGGTAGCTGGGCATGGCCGGGCGGGCGTGGTCGGTCGGCAGTTCCAGCACCGGGTGCTCATCGCCCAGGCGCGCTTGCCAGTACTCCAACTGGCGGGCCTGCTCCCCGGCTTCCAGCCAGCGGCGTTGCCACAGGGCATAGTCGCTGTACTGGATCGGCAGTGCCGGCAGCTGCGGCACCTCGTTGCGCTCATGGGCGTCGTAGCAGCGGATGAACTCGTCGATCAGCACGTTCATCGACCAGCCGTCGGAAACGATGTGGTGCAGGGTCAGCAGCAGCACGTGTTCCTGCGCATCAAGCTTGAGCAATTGCACACGCAGCAGCGGGCCCTGCTCCAGGTCGAACGGCAGCAGCGACTGGTGGGTCGCCGCCTCATTGACGGCCTGCTCGCGTTCGGCGACGGCCAGCGTGCTCAGGTCCAGCTGTTCGATGGCCAGTGACGGCTGCACCGCCACCTGCAACAGGCGCTCATCGGCCTGGCGCTGGAACACCGTGCGCAGGGTTTCATGGCGCGCAACCAGGCTGGCGAACGCCTTCTGCATCGCGTCCAGGTTCAACGCACCCTTGAGCCGCACTGCGCCCGGCAGGTTGTAGGCACCGCTGGCCGGGTCCAATTGCCACAGGAACCACATGCGTTGCTGCGCGTAGGACAGCGCATCGCGATCCTCTACCTCGACCCCGGACGGAATCGGAAACCGCGAAAAATCCACTCCTTCTTTCTGCAGTGCCTGCAGGAATAGCTGGCGCTTTTCCAGGGGCAACCCGATAAACCGGCGAGCAAGTTTCAAGGAGTCTTCAGCATTCATTTCTTGGAGTCCGGAGCAATAGGCAGGAAGCACAAAGGCACGTCGTCCCTATAAAACGAACCGCAGAGGGAAAAATTAGCGAGGGGATGGGAGGCGGATATCCGCGGGGAATGCGGGCTGGCGTGATCGGCGCTACAAGCGCCTTACCGGCTCGGTCGACGCATGGGTCAGCGATGAAGAGCAAACCGAACATGAATGGGAAGCCGCCTCTCGCGAGGCGGCAGAGGACTTACTCAGCGGCGGATACTCAGCCCAACCGCCGAAATCCCAACACCGCTGAGCCCAGCACCACCGCCCCCGCCGCCAGTGCCACCCAGAACCCACTGGCCGCGCCGGAGTGGTCGATCATCCAGCCGGAGCTGGCGGCGCCGATGGCCACGCCGATGCTCAGGCCGGTGATCAGCCAGGTCATGCCTTCGGTGAGGCGGCTGGGGGGGACGATTTGTTCTACCAGCGCCATGGACACAATCAGCGTCGGGGCGAAGAACAGACCGGAGATGAAGATTGCCACGGCAAGGCCGGGGATGTTAGTCACCAGCAGCAACGGCAAGGTGGTCAACGCCGTGGCTACGCCGCAGTACAGGAACTGGCGGGGCAACGGCGCCTTGAGCTTGAGGGTACCGAACGCCAGCCCGGCCAGGCACGAGCCGATGGCATACACCGACAGCACGATACTCGCCGCCGCCGGCTGGCCCTGCTGTTGGGCGAAGGCCACGCTGACCACATCGACCACGCCGACAATCACGCCCATGGCCAGCAGCAGGATCATAAGGATCAATACCGAAGGCGACGCGATCAGACAGCGGCCGTGATGATCGTGGTGTTCGTGTACCGGCGGTTCGGTCTCGCGCTGCAGCACGAACGTGGTGACGCCTACGGCCAGCAAGAGCGCCGCGACCAACGGCCCGGCTTCCGGGAACAGCGCCACACTGAGGCCCACCGAAATCGGCGGGCCGATGATAAAGCACACCTCGTCAAGCACCGACTCCAGGGCAAACGCGGTTTGCAACTGGGGCTGGCCGCGGTACAACTCGGTCCAGCGTGCCCGCACCATCGCCGACATATTCGGCATGCAGCCGGCCAGGGCCGCGAACACGAACAGCGTCCAGTTCGGCGCCTGCAAACGGGTGCACAGCAACAACAGCAGCAACGCCCCGCCACCGATCAACGCGGCGACCGGCAGCACCCGACCCTGGCTGTAGCGGTCGACCAGGCGCGACACCTGCGGCGCGCAAAACGCTGTGGCCAGGGCAAATACCGCCGCCACCGAACCGGCCAGGCCGTAGCCGCCGTGCACCTGCGAGAGCATGGTGATCAGGCCGATGCCCGCCATTGACACCGGCATGCGCGCCAACATGCCCGCGAGTACAAAAGCCCGGGCGCCGGGGACCTGGAACAACTCGGCGTAGGGGTTTGCCATCCTGCTCTACCTCTTCCTGAATGCCCTGCAACTTGCTATCTGCAATGATCAAGGCAAAATACATACGGTGCGTATGTGACAAAGCATGCGTAACATACGCAGCGTATGTCAATCCTTCACTTGCCGATTGCGAGCCCTATCCATGAGCCGAGCCCGTGCTGAAATAATCGAAGACACCCGCGCCCGGCTGATCGCCAGCGCGCGCCTGGCCTTCGCCACCCAAGGCTACGCGAATACCTCGATGGACGACTTTACCGCCCGCGCGGGCCTGACGCGCGGGGCGTTGTATCACCACTTTGGCGATAAAAAGGGCCTGTTGGCGGCGGTCGTTGCCCAGCTCGACAGCGAGATGGACGCCCACTTGCAGCGCCTCAGTGACGAAGCTTCGGACCCCTGGTCGGGCTTTTGCGAACGCTGCCGCGCGTATTTGCGCATGGCCCAGGACGCGGAGATCCAGCGCATCGTACTGCAGGATGCGCCGGCCGTATTGGGTGACACCGGCTCCCAGCAGCACTGTGTGGAATCCCTGCGTCAACGGCTCGACGCCTTGATGCACAGCGGTGTGATCCCGCAGGCACCGAGCGCCGCGCTGGCGCAGTTGATCAATGGCAGCCTGGTCAACACCGCGCTGTGGATCGCCCGGGATGCACACCCGGGCGAACGCCTTGAAGAATGCCTGCAGAGCCTGGAACTGCTGTTGCGCGGCTTGACTAGACCAGCCGCTTGATCTGCTTGTGCCGCCACACCAGCCGGTAATACGCGGTCTGCAAGCCCAGCATCGCCAGGTAGGTCACCGGAAACGCCATCCACACGCCTTCCAGCCCGAAGTGGGCGTTGAGCAGGTAGGCCATCGGCAACTCGACGCACAGCACGCAGAAAATCGAGATGGCCACCGGCATCAGCACCACGCCGCTGGCGCGCATGATCCCGCCGATCACCGCCTGGAAACCGAATACCAGGATGCTCCACAACATGATGTGTAACAGGTGCTCGGCATTTGCCCGCGCCGCGTCGTCGGTGATGAACAAACCGAGCAACCAGTGCGACAGGACATACCCCAGCACAATCAGGCCACCGGTGAGGCAGGTGTTGATCAGCAGCCCGGTGCGCAAGATCGGCCCGATGCGTTCCAGGCGGCCGGCGCCAATCGCCTGGGCACCGAGGATCGAGGCAGTGATGGCAATCGACAGCGCCGGGAACTGCACGTAGTTGACGATTTGCGTCACCGCGCCATAGGCCGCCGTCGCCTGCGAGCCATGGCTGTTGACCAGGGCAAGAATGACCAACTCCGACAGCGACAACACCACCATCTGCAGGCCGGTAGGCAGGCCGATGCGCAGGACCTTGGCCAAAATCGCACGGTCCAGGCGCAAGGCCGCCAGCAGTTCACGGTCCGGCGCCATCACGTGATGTTTATGCCGCAGGCGCAGGATCAGGAACAGCATCGCCGCGGCGTTGCCCACCAGGCCGGCGTACACCGCACTCTGGATGCCGAGGGGCGGCAAACCGATCCAGCCGCGGATCAGCGCCGGTGTCAGCAGCAGGCCGACCAGGGTCGAGACCATCAGCGCCAACAACGGCGAGATCGTGTCGCTGACCCCGCGCAACAACTGGGTGTACAAGATGAACACCAGCAACAGCGGCATGATCAACATCATCATCTGGGCGTAGCCCACCGCATCGTCGAGCACATCCACCGGGGTGCCCAAGGCTTGCAGCGCCGGGCGGGCGAACAGGCTGCCCAGCACCGCCGCGACCAGCCCCACCAACGCGCCCAGCGTCAGGGTGGCACCGGTGATCGCCTTGACCATGCCGGTTTCCTGGGCGCCCCAGGCCTGGCCGATCAATACGGAGGCCCCCGCCCCCAGGCCGATCACCAGGGCAATGAAGAAGAACACGATGGGGAACATCCCCGACACCGCCGCCAGCGCCTGGGTGCCGAGCATTTGCCCGACATAGATACCATTGAGCGTGCCGGAAAAACTCTGCAGGAAGTTGGACAGCACCATCGGTGCCAGAAAGATCAGGTAGACCTGCCACAGCGGGCGTTGCATGGGGCTTTGCATGAAAAACGGGGCCTCGAAGAGCGAAAGCGTCCGAGGGTTATACCGTAATTGGATCCCAGCTTCCCGTGGTTTATCCGCCGCTGCACGCAACCACCAGGCAACCCTGGTGAAGCGTCGCATGCAGGTGCCGGGCTTCGCCGCGCAATACACACTCGGCAATCGCCGGCTCCAATTCGACACGCAGCCTGCGCGCCAATGCCCGCGCGCCAAAACGCACATCATGCTCGCGACACAACCACGCCCGCGCCTGTGCATCCACGCTCAATGAGCGCTGCTGCGCCGCGAGGCGTTGATTGAGTTTGTTCAACTCCACGTCCAGCAAAGCCTCCAACCACTGGGCGTCGATGGGCTCGAACACGAGGATGCGGTCGATGCGATTGAGAAACTCCGGCTCGAAATGCCCGTGCAGTGCCTCTTCCAGCACCGCCGCCTCGCCACGCGCAAACACCCGCAGCACCCGCCGCCAGCCCTGGGCAAAGCGCTGGCGATGCCGGCGCGCCTGTTGCGCGCCGATGTTGCTGGTCATGAAGATCAAGCTGTTGCGAAAGTCCAGGGTGCGCGTGCCACCGGCCAGGGTCAGCTGGCCGTTTTCGAGAATGCCGAGCAGGCTGCGCACGACTTCCTGGCTGGCCTTTTCCAATTCGTCGAACAGCACGATGCCGGGTCGACTGTAGGTGCCCTGAATCAATTCACTGTTGAACAGGCTGATGCCTTCCTTGCTGCCCACATAGCCCGGCGGTGCGCCAGTCAGTGCGGCGGCGTAATGCTCCTGGGCCAGGGTGTGCATGTCGATGCGGCAAAAACCGTCGGCGCGCCCGTGCAGCGCCTGGGCCAGCAGGCGCACGATTTCGGTCTTGCCGACACCGGTCGGCCCCATGAACAGGTTGACGCTGAGCGGCCGGTCACGCTCGCCGATGTCGGCCTTGACCACCTTGAGCAAGCTTTCCACCTGGGCCAGCGCCGCCTGCTGGCCGACGATGCGACTGCGCAGCAACGCCATGACCTGGCTCGGCTCGAAGGTAAAACGCATGCCCTACCCCTGCGTCTGTTCTTTACCGCCATGGGGCAATTGCCCCACCGGGCATTCGGCGACACCCACCGTGCTGCGGGTGATTTTCTCCACGTTCTCCTGGGCCTTTTGCGCATCCAGCACCCAGGTGCGGTAGAACTCGAAGGGGCAGTCGGCCACGCCCTTGTCGCCATCGCCCGAGGCGTGCATGCCGGTGTAGCCACGGTGCAACAGCTTGAACAGGTGGTTCTGCGACTGGTCATTGGCCCGCGCATCGCGGATCTGCGAAACCGACAGCTGGGCGTACTGGATGCCCATCTCCTCCTCGCCGCACTCGCCCAGGGTGCGCCCGTCGAAACCGATGATCGCCGAGTGGCCGAAGTACGAATACACCCCGTCGAACCCTGCCGCATTCGCCACCGCCACATAGCAGTTGTTGGCCCAGGCCATGCTCTTGGACATCTGCACCTGTTGCTCCTTGGCCGGGTACATATAGCCCTGGCAACGCACGATCAACTCCGCGCCCTTCATTGCACAATCGCGCCAGATCTCCGGGTAGTTGCCGTCGTCGCAGATGATCAGGCTGATCTTCATGCCCTTGGGGCCTTCGCACACATAAGTGCGATCGCCCGGATACCAGCCCTCGATGGGGCACCAGGGAATGCACTTGCGATAGCGCTGCACGATCTCGCCGAGATTATTGATCAGCACCAGGGTGTTGTAGGGCGCCTTGTGCGGATGCTCCTCGTGGCGCTCGCCGGTCAGGGAGAACACGCCCCAGGTGTTGGCCTGGCGGCACGCCGCCGAGAAAATCGCGGTCTCCTCACCGGGGATGCTTGCGGCGGTGGCCATCATCTCGTCGTGGTCGTACATGATGCCCATGGTGCTGTATTCCGGGAACACCACCAGGTCCATGCCCGGCAGGCCCTGTTTTATGCCGACAATGATGTCGGCGATCTTCCTGGCGTTGTCGATGACGTCGGCCTTGCTGTGCAGGCGCGGCATCTTGTAGTTCACCACCGCTACACCGACGGTGTCCGGGCTGCTGGAAATGTCGCCATGGCGCATTGCAACTCTCCTAGTGACTGATCATCCACGGCCGGGGGCCGGTCTTGGTCTTGAGGCCCAGCGGGTTGGCCTTGCTCGGCAGCACCGCCTTACTGGTGCCGCAGCAACTGCAACCCGCCGGGTGCCGGCGACTTTCCTGGTATTCGCCGACAGTCTGCGGCGCGTGGGCGCTGCGCTCGTTGCCGGCGATGGCCTGGCGTTGGTTGGCCGACAGCGTTTGCAGGGCCGGCGCCGACACCAACAGCTGCCCGCCGGGCCCGGCACAGTACGGGCACTGGCTGGGCGCGTGGCGCTGGGCAATCGGCCGCAGCTGGGTGAAGGTGCCGCAGGTGTCGCAGGCGTATTCGTAGGTCGGCATGGCTACAGGTCCGGGGCGATGGGCAGGTCGATGCTGCCGTCGAGGAAGCGCGTCGGGCCGTTGGCGTTGGGGTTGATATCGAACTCGAAGATCTCCGTGGGCAACCACAGGGTCGCGCAGGCATTCGGGATGTCGACCACGCCGCTGATGTGTCCCTGCACCGGCGCCGAACCGAGCAACGCATAGCCCTGGGCCGGCGAGTAGCCGAACTTGGTCAGGTAGTTGATCGCATTCAGGCACGCCTGACGGTAGGCGACGTTGACGTCCAGGTAGTGCTGCTGGCCCTGCTCGTCGACCGAGATGCCTTCGAAGATCAGGTAGTTCTTGTAGTTCGGCGTGATCGGGCTCGGCTTGAAGACCGGGTTCTTGATGCCGTACTTGGCCATGCCACCCTTGATCAGCTCGACTTTCATGTGCACCCAGCCGGCCATTTCGATGGCGCCGCAAAAGGTGATTTCGCCGTCGCCCTGGCTGAAGTGCAAGTCCCCCACCGACAGCCCGGCGCCGTTGACGTAGACCGGGAAGAAGATCTTCGAGCCGCGTGACAGGTCCTTGATATCGCAGTTACCGCCATGCTCGCGCGGCGGCACCGTGCGAGCACCGGTGGCGGCGGCATCGTCACGGGCCTGGCCCTTGAGCTTGCCCATATGGGCGGTGTCGGCCAACGGTGCGTTGGCCAGCGGTGGCACGCGGGTCGGGTTGGTGTCGATCAGTTCCTGCTCGCGGCGGTTCCAGTCGGCGAGCATCACCGGGTCAGGCAGGCAGCCGATCAGGCCGGGGTGGATCAGGCCGGCGAAATTCACCCCCGGAATGTGCCGCGAGCTGGTGAACATGCCCTTGAAATCCCAGATAGCTTTTTGTGCGCTGGGGAAGTGATCGGTGAGGAAACCGCCGCCGTTCTGGCGCGAGAAAAAGCCGTTGAAGCCCCACTGGGAATCGGCCTTGGCGCCGATATCGAGCAGGTCCACCACCAGCAGGTCACCCGGCTCGGCACCGTGCACGCCCACCGGGCCGGAGAGGTAATGCACGGTGGACAGGTCGACGTCGCGCACGTCGCTGGCATCGTCGTTGTTCTTGATGGCGCCGGCGGTCCAGTCGTAGGTTTCCAGGATGAAGTCGTCGCCCGGCTTCACCCAGCACGCCATCGGGATATCCGGGTGCCAGCGGTTGTGGATCTGCTCGTTCTCGGTGACGGGTTGGTTGAGGTCGACTTTGATCAGCGTTTCGGTCATGGGCTGGCTCCTGGACGGATGACATTGCGTTCAATCCAGTCTCATCGGGCCAGCCCAATCGGGAAATACGTTGGATGACGTATGGGCTCAGAGCTTGTCGCGTTTCATCTGCATGGTCAGGGTGAAACGGTCGGCGGGATAGACCGTTTCCGACACCGCAATCAGCGCCCCGGCTTCATCGCGGTATTGGCGGATGATGTTCAACCCCAGCGCGCCGCCCTGCGCCTTGAGGCTGGCAGCCAGCTCGGCGGGCAACTGCACCGGGCGCACCTGTTGGTCAACCACCTCGATAGGCCGCGAGAAGGCCTTGCCGATCAGCGCGGCAATGAGTTCGTCGGGGTGCTTGCGCGCGTCGGGGATCACCTCGGCAAACGCCTGTTCGGCGTACACATCGGTCCAGCACAACGGCGCATTGCCGGCGCTGGCATCGACCTTGATGCTCGACACGCAGAAATAATGCCCGCCCGGTTCCAGCCCCAGGCGCCGGGCCAGGGCGATATCGGCGACAAACTCCCGCACGGCCCGGATATCGCGGATATGCGTCTCGGCCACCTGCACCAGGTCGGCCACCGAGGCCATTGCCTGGGAATAGCCGCCCTGCGGCGAGGCGGCTTCGACCCGTGTGCCCACGCGCTTGCGGCGCGAGACCATGCCCTGCCCCTGCAACTGGTCGATGGCCGCTCGCACCGTGTGGCGGCTGACCGCGTACAGCGAGCACAGCTCGAATTCAGTCGGCAACAACGACCCTACCGGGTAATGGCCGCTGCCGATCTGCTCGATCAAGTCCTTGGCAACTGCCGCATAACGCCTCTGGCTCACGCTTTCCATTCTTACCCTCGCTGTCGAGTTGACAGTGTATCAGTCTAGGCGCAATCATAATGTACGGACATATTAAATATGTATGGTTTAAAAATAACAAATAGGGTTTTCCCATGTCGAGTACCGTTTTTGATTCCGCCCTGTTCCGTGACATGTTCGGCACCGCCGAAATGCGCGGTGTGTTTTCCGATAAAGCGCTGATCGAGCGTTACATCGAAGTGGAAGTGGCCCTGGCCCGCGCCGAGGCGCGTTGCGGGGTGATCCCTGCCGAGGCGGCCGAGCAGATCGCCGCGCTGTCGCAGTACCAGGCGCTGGACCTGGCGCTGATGCAGCACGAGACCGAGATCGTCGGGTACCCGATCCTGCCGCTGGTGGAGCAACTCTCGAAGATCTGCGGCGAAGCCGGCCGCTACGTGCATTGGGGCGCCACCACTCAGGACATCATGGACACCGCCGTGGTCCTGCAGGTGCGCGCTGCGCTGGCCATCGTCGAGCGTGACATCCAGGCGGTACGCGGCCTGCTCGCCGGCCTCGCGCAGCGCTACCGCGACACGCCGATGGCCGGCCGTACCCACTTGCAGCACGCGCTGCCGATCACCTTCGGCTACAAATGTGCGGTCTGGCTGAGCATGTTCGACCGCCACGCCGAGCGCCTGGTGGAACTGCGCCCACGCGTCGAAATCGGCCAGTTCGCCGGGGCCGCCGGCACCCTCGCCTCCCTCGGCGACAAAGGCCTGGATGTGCAGGCAGCGCTGATGGCCGAACTCGGCCTGGGCGTGCCGCAAGCCACCTGGCACGTGGCCCGCGATGGCCTGGCAGAAACCCTGAACTTCCTTGGCCTGGTCACCGGTTCCCTGGGCAAGATCGCCCTCGACATCATGATGATGATGACCAGCGAACTGGGCGAAGTGTACGAGCCCTTCGTCAAGGGCCGTGGCGCCAGCAGCACCATGCCGCAGAAGCGCAACCCGATTTCCTGCGAACTGATGTACGCCGCCGCCAAGGGTGTGCGCCAACACGCCGGGCTGATGCTCGATGCGATGATCCAGGATTTCGAACGCTCCACCGGCCCGTGGCAGGCCGAATGGATCGCCATTCCCGAAGCCTTTGCCCTCAGCGCCGCGTCGCTGGGGCAGGCAACCTTCATGCTCGCCGGCCTGGAAGTGCGCCCCGAGCGCATGCGCAAGAACCTCGACATGACCCAGGGCCTGATCGTCGCCGAAGCCGTGATGATGGGACTCGCCCCGGCGCTCGGCCGCCAGGTGGCCCACGACGTGGTCTACGCCGCCTGCCGCATGGCCAACGACCAGGGCACCAGCCTGCTCGACGCCCTGCTCGCCCAGGGTGAAGCCACCGCGCAACTGGACCTGGCCGAACTGCAACGCCTGACCGACCCGGCCAATTACCTGGGACTGGCACCGCAGATGGTCGATATCGCGCTCGCGCGCCAGGGTGCGGTAAAACGCTGACCTTGCAGGGGCCGGCTTGCCGGCTCCCGCAGGGGGTTACCTGCGCTTTACGTCGCCGAACCATAACAACAATGAGATCACAGACATGTCATCCACCCCCGCAAAAAAACCGCTCTACAAGGACCTGACCTTCCAGGTCGTCGCCGCGATGTTCCTGGGGATCGCCTTCGGCTTTCTCGCCCCGGAACTGGCTGCCAGTTTCAAGATCCTTGGCGATATCTTCCTCAAGCTGATCAAGACCGCCGTCGCGCCGCTGGTGTTTTTCACCGTGGTCCACGGCATTGCCTCGGCCGGCGATATCAAGCGCGTCGGCAAAGTTGGCCTGCGTGCATTGATCTACTTCGAAGTGGTGTCGACCATCGCCCTGGCCATCGGCCTGTTGTGGGGCAACCTGCTGCAGATCGGCTCCGGCATGCATGACGCCCACCCGAGCGCCGCTGCCGCAGCCGCCACCACCGCCGCGGTGGCCAAGGGGCACGCACCGGCCTCGACCATGGACTTTATCTACGGCATTTTCCCCGACAATTTCGTCGGCGCCTTCGCCGGCGGCCAGCTGTTGCAGGTGCTGGTGATCTCGGTGCTGTTCGGCTTCGCCCTGTTGGCCCTCAAGCCCGAGCGCCGCGAAGTCATCGAAGATGGCCTGAACCGCATCTCCGAATGCTTCTTCGAGTTCATCAACCTGATCATGAAGTTCGCGCCGCTCGGCGCCTTCGGCTCGGTGGCCTATGCGGTCGGCAGCAACGGCACGGCGGTGCTGATGTCGCTGGCCAACCTGGTGTTGATGTTCTACGTCGGCATCGCGTTCTTTATCTTTGTGGTACTCGGCGCGGTGTGTCGCCTGAGCGGCTTCAGCCTGTGGCGCTTCCTCACGTATATCAAGGATGAAATCTTCATCGTGCTCGGTACCGCGTCGTCGGAAAGCGCGCTGCCGCGCCTGCTGCAGAAGCTCGAGAAGTTCGGCTGCTCCAAACAAAGCGTCGGCCTGGTGCTGCCCACCGGCTATGCGTTCAACCTCGACGGCACCTCGATCTACATGTCGCTGTGCGTGCTCTTTATCGCCAACGCCTACGGCGTGCCGCTGAGCTGGGAACAACAGCTGGGCATCATCGCGATCATGCTGGTGACCTCCAAGGGCGCGGCGGCAGTGTCGGGTGGCAGCTTCGTGGTGTTCGCCGCCACTGTCACGGCCATCGGCGTGCTGCCGGCCGAAGGCCTGGCGCTGTTGTTCGGGGTGTACCGCTTCATGTCCATGGCCATCGCCACCTGCAACACCATCGGCAACAGCGTGGCCACGGTGGTGGTGTCGAAATGGTCCGGCGAGTTTTCCCAACAGACCGCCCAGGATGAATATCAACGCGTCCTCGGCCGCCCCGCCGGCGCGGCGCTTTAACGGAGCATAGGGATGTCCAGTACACGAATCGAACACGATGCGTTCGGCCCCGTCGAAATCCCGGCCGACCGCCTGTGGGGCGCACAAACCCAGCGGGCCCTGCAGGTCTTCGGCAGCAAGCAGCCGTTTCCCGCCAGCCTGATCCGCGCCTTCGGCCAGCAAAAGCGCGCCTGTGCCCGCGCCAATGTACGGCTCGGCACACTGGCCCCGGCCCTGGCGGACGCCATCGAACAGGCGGCCGAGGCCTTGGCCGACGGCGCTTTCGACCAGCACTTCCCGCTGTCGATCTGGCAGACCGGCTCCGGCACCCAGACCAACATGAACGCCAACGAGGTGATCGCCAACCGCGCCAACCTGATGCTGGGCGGTGAACTGGGCAGCAAGTCACCGGTGCACCCCAACGACCACGTGAACCGCTCGCAGTCGTCCAACGACAGCTTTCCGACGGTGATGCACCTGACCACCGTGCTGGAACTGCGCGGGCGCCTGCTGCCCGCGCTGGGCCAGCTGCACAACGAACTGAAAGCCAAGGCCGACGCCTGGCAGGACGTGCTGAAAATTGGCCGCACGCACCTCATGGATGCCGTGCCGATGAGCCAAGGCCAGGCATTCGGGGCATTTGCCCAGCAGATCCAGCATGGCATTGCACGCCTCGAAGGTTGCATGCCGCGCCTGTGCCTGTTGCCCCAGGGCGGCACGGCGGTGGGCACCGGCTTGAATACGCCGGTGGGATTCGATGTGGCGTTCTGCGAAGAAATCAGTCAGCTCACCGGCGTCGCCTTTGCAACCAACCCGTGCAAATTCGAAGGCATGGGCACTCACGATGCGTTGGTGGAGGCCTCCGGCGCGCTTAACGTGCTGGCCGTGTCACTGACCAAGATCGCCAACGATATTCGCCTGCTCGGTTCGGGTCCGCGTTGCGGCCTGGGGGAACTGATCGTGCCGGACGATGGCCTGACCTCCTCGATCATGCCCGGCAAACGCAACCCGACCATCGCTGAAGTGCTGGTGCAAGCGGCCATGCAGGTCATGGGCAATCACACCACCATCACCCTGGCGGGCGCGTCGAGCACGTTCGAGTTGAATGTGGCCAAGCCGGTGCTGATCCACAATCTGCTGCAATCGATCGAGGTGCTGACGGACGCCGTCAGCCTGTTCAGCCACAGGTTGCTCAGTGGCCTGGAGGTCAATCGCGCGCAACTGGCGCACAACGTCGAGCATTCGCTGTTGTTGGCCACGGCACTCAACCCGGTGCTGGGCTATGACCGTGTGGCGCAGATCACCCGCAAGGCTGCGGACGAGGGACTGACACCGAAGGAAGCGGCGGTCCGGTTGGGGTTGATCAGTGCCGAGGCATACGCCCAGCACGTACGGCCGGAGGCCATGATCCGCCCGACACCCTAGCGGGCCGCGACGCCTGAAGGACGCGAGGTGCCACCGACGTGATCGGCGGCACCCTGCGCAGGTCAACGGGGGCGCTCGTCGTCCCGCTCTTTCTTGATCATATGCTTCAGGTTCGCCAAATCGAATCGCTGGTCCTTGTACCCAGGATTACCTTTGTCATCCACGCCGATATCGGTGTCTTCCAGAAGCTCTTTGCGCTGGAGAAGCTCAGTCGCTGCCTGGCGCGCTTGCGGGGTGTAGGTTTTATTCGAAGGCACTAACCCAGCGGCTTGTTTCAGTTCCTTGAAGTTGACATAGTCATCACCATCACCGTACTCGACAAAGTGCTTTTTAATCGTTTCCAGCAGCTCTGAATTACTCATGCTTTCGAATCGATTGGAGGTATTCGCCAGGTCTTGCCGAGTGAACCCGCCATCCAGTTCACCGGTTTTGCCTTCATCATATTTCCTGAACAAATCCCCTCGATCCAGCAGTTCCCGGGCGACATTCATCTCATCCTCAGTTGCCGGCATACCGTCCAGTCGGCGACCCGCAGCCACCGCATTCAGCGACCTGTCGGTGATTTCACCGGGTTTGTTCGGGTCTTCCAGGGAGCTGAAACGGGTGAGGACGCGGTTGCTGAAGTCTTCATTGCTGAGGTGACTGTACGCATTGTTCTCGGCATCCGGCATTCGGTAACCTGGCGCGCGCTGGTAGATAGGCCGCTGCAGCGCGAAGTCTGGATCTTCATACCGCGGCGCGGGTCCGGAATATTGCGGGAAAAATTGCTGGTTGACCCTGTGTTGTTGCATGGCGCCGTTATATTGGCCCGCGCGCACCGGCGGCATCGAAAGTGCCTCCCGCTCCTCAAGAAGATCAATAGCAGCAGATACGTCGCCGTGACTGATATACCCATCTTCCTGGCCGCCGTTATTAACTGAGTCGAACAACTTGCCTATTTCCGGAAAGCCGAGAACCACTTGAGCCAACTGGGTCATATCATTGTCCCGCGGGTTTCTCATCTGGGGCCGATCGGCCATGCCCCTGATTGAATCAAGCGAGACAAAATCCGTTTTGGGCATCCGGAAATAATCAAAGTTATTGGCAAACTCCCGCGCGATGCCGGACCACGGAGCATTCGCATAAGGATTATAAGCGTTGCGCATTCCAACATCAGGGGGGACTGACATTAGGCCCATGCCGGAAAATGCCCGACTGTGGGGTTGTTGGGGATAACACAGGTCCATAGTTACACCTCAGGTCATGGAGTCGATAGATGCCAATCCACTACAGCTGCTCGACGGATTAACGTCCCACTCTGTGGCCACTGACGACACGCCAGTTCCAAAGACCCGAGGCAAACACACAACTCAGCACCGGAAAAGAAGTTGGGGAAGTTCAGCATACGGCCTGGGCAGCACGCCGATAAAACCTGCCATACCTGTAGGACAGCGCCCGGAATCGCGCTACCTCGCAGACCTTCTTACAGCCGCAGTTCACACCGACAAATACCGACTGATCGTCGCTTCATCCACCCTATCCCGCGTCTCCTCAATCACAAACCGGCCCTTCTCGATCACCAGGAAACGGTCGGCGATCTCCAGGGTAAACGACAGCACTTGCTCCGACACCACTATGGTCAGGTCGCGCAGGTTGCGAATCTCCTTCAGCGTGCGCGCGATGTCCTTGATGATCGACGGCTGGATGCCCTCGGTCGGTTCATCCAGCAGCAGCACCTTGGGATTAGTCGCCAGCGCGCGGGCAATCGCCAGCTGCTGTTGCTGGCCACCGGACAGGTTGCCGCCCTTGCGCGACTGCATGTCGTGGAGCACCGGGAACAGCGCATACAGATCCTCCGGCACCTTGCCGCGTGCCGACGCCGGCAGGCCGGTCTGGATGTTTTCCAGCACCGTCATGCTCGGGAAAATCATGCGCCCCTGCGGCACATAAGCGATGCCACGTTCCACCCGCTCATGGGTTTCCAGCGCCGACACATCGTGCCCGTCCACACTGACCTGGCCTTTCCACTGCGGCAGGATGCCCATCAGGCTCTTGAACAAGGTGGTCTTGCCCATGCCGTTGCGGCCCATCACCGCGACGATCTCACGCTTGGCCACGTTCAGGTCCAGGTCGTGGAGGATCTGGCTCTGCCCGTAGCCGCAGGACAACTGGTCGATCTTGAACATGCCCGCTTCCTCAATGGCCCAAATACACTTCGATGACTTTAGGATTGCTTTGCACCGACTCCATGCTGCCCTCGGCCAGCACCTTGCCCTGGTGCAGCACGGTAACCTTGTGGGCGATGCTCTTGACGAATTCCATGTCGTGCTCGATCACCAGCACCGATCGGCCCTGGCTGATGCGATTGAGCAACTCGGCGGTCTGCGCGCGTTCGTTGACACTCATCCCGGCCACCGGCTCATCGAGCATCAGCAACTCGGGGTCCTGCATCAGCAGCATGCCGATTTCCAGCCACTGCTTCTGTCCGTGGGACAGCAGGTCGGCCTGTTGCTGCAGCAGGTCGCCGAGGAAGATTTCCCGCGCGACTTCTTCCACCCGCGCGATCACCTGGGCGTTGCGTTTGAAGAACAACGCGCCCCACACCTTGCGCCCGGCCGGGTAGGACATCTCGAGGTTCTCGAACACCGTGAGGTTCTCGTAGATCGACGGGTTCTGGAACTTGCGCCCGACGCCGGCGCGCACGATGTTGTACTCGCGCATCTTGGTCAGTTCCTGGCCGTCGAACTGGATGCTGCCGCTGGTGGCGCGGGTCTTGCCGCAGATCAGGTCGAGCACCGTGGTCTTGCCGGCGCCGTTGGGGCCGATCACCACGCGCACTTCGTTGCGATCGATGTACAGGTTGAGGTTGTCGACCGCCTTGAAGCCGTCGAACGACACGGTGAGGCCTTCGATGGCCAGCACCGGTTTTTTCATTTCAAAGCCGACCGTGGTCATGGCTGGGTCTCCAGGATCTTGCTTTTAGCCTTGGATTTAACCGACGGGCTCGCCGGAGTCGCCGCTGCGGGTTTGCGCCGCAGCACTTTGGCCAGCACCTGGCGCCCATGGCTGTCCCACAGGCCGGCCAGGCCGTTGGGGAAGTACATGACCACGGCGATAAACAGCCCCCCCATCAGGTACAGCCACAACTCGGGAAAAGACTCGGAAAAGTAGGTCTTGCCGTAGTTCACCAGCAGCGCGCCATACACCGCGCCGAGCAGCGACATGCGCCCGCCCACCGCGGCGAAAATCACCATCTCGATCGACGGCACGATGCCCACGAACGACGGCGACATGAAGCCCACCTGCAAGGCAAACATCGCCCCGCCAATCGCCGAGAACGCGGCGGCTACGCAGAATACGAAGATCTTGAAGCTGGCCACGTCGTACCCGGAAAACCGCACGCGTTCTTCCTTGTCGCGCATCGCCATCAGCAGCCGGCCGAGCTTGGACGCGAGGATGAAACGGCCAATGAAGATGCAGCCGAACAGCAAGCCGGCGTTGATGAAGTACAGGATCAGCTTCGCGCTGTCGGTGCGCAGGTCCCAGCCGAGCAGGGTCTTGAGGTCGGTGATGCCGTTGACGCCACCGGTCAGGCCTTGCTGGCCGACGATCAACACGGTGAGGATCAGCGCAATCGCCTGGGTGACGATGGAGAAGTACACATCGCCCACGCGTCGCTTGAACAGCGCCATCCCGATGATGAACGCGAGCAGCACCGGCACCGCGATCACCGCCACCAGGGTAAAGCTGAAACTGTGGAACGGCTGCCACAGCCAGGGCAGTTCGGTGATCTGGTTCCAGTCCATGAAGTCCGGGATGCCCGGGGTGGACTGGATCTTGGTGCTCTCGGGGTCCGAGGCTTCCAGCTTGAGGAACATCGCCATGCAGTAGCCGCCGACGCCGAAGAACACGCCCTGCCCCAGGCTGAGAATGCCGCCATAGCCCCAGCACAGCACCAGACCCACGGCGACGAACGCGTAGGTCAGGTATTTGCCGACCATGTTCAGCCGGAACGCGTCGAGGGTCAGCGGGAATACCACAAGGATCAACAGCGCCAGCAGCACGATGCCGATCAGGTTTTGCTGGCCGCCCAGCAGCTTGTCTAAAGCCTTCATCTGCTCGCCTCTACTTGCGCACTTTGATGGAGAACAACCCTTGCGGGCGCAGCATCAGGATCAGAATCACCGAGGACAGGGTGAGTACCTTGGCCATCGAGCCACTGAGGAAAAACTCCGACAGCGATTGGGTCTGAGCGATCACGAACGCCGAGGCGATGGTGCCGAACAGGCTTTGCGCGCCGCCGAACACCACCACCAGGAAGGTGTCGACGATGTACTGCGATCCCGCCGTGGGCCCGGTGGAGCCGATGGTGGTGAACGCCGCGCCCGCCACACCGGCGACGCCACAACCGAGGGCGAAGGTCATGCGGTCGACCTTGCGCGTGTTGATGCCCACCGCGCGGCTCATCAGGCGGTTCTGCACCGTGGCGCGCACCTGCAGGCCCCAGCGCGAGCGGTAGAGCATGATGAAGATCGCACCGGTCAGCAGCAGGGTCAGGCCCATCATGAACAGGCCATTGCGCGGGATCTCGATGGCATCGGTGAAGTTCACCGAGCCCATCAGCCAGGCCGGTGGTTCGGCGCTGACTTCGCGGGCGCCGAACACCGAGCGAAAGGTTTGCTGCATCACCAGCGACAGGCCCCAGGTGGCGAGCAAGGTGTCCAGCGGGCGCTTGTACAAGCGGCTGATCATCGCCCATTCCACCAGCCAGCCGATGGCCCCGGCCACCAGGAACGACAGGCCGATGGCGAAGAAGAAGTAATAGGGTTGGAAGCTTGGCGCAAAGTGCGCGGTGAGGCTGGAGCACACGTAGGTGGTGTAGGCGCCGATGGTCAGGAACTCGCCGTGGGCCATGTTGATCACGCCCATCTGCCCGAAGATGATCGCCAGCCCCAATGCCATCAGCAACAGCACGCAGAACACGGACAAGCCGTTGAACCCCTGCATCGCCGCGATGGCTCCAAATTCCGATAGCCATTCCATGATGATGGTCTCCTGAGCGGGAGGTAATGATGAAAACCAAGGTCTGCTTTTGATTTATGTGGGAGCTGGCTTGCTCGCGAATGCGGTGTATCAGTCAATACATCTGCGAATGACACTGCGCTTTCGCGAGCAAGCCCGCTCCCACATTTAGATCAGCGCCAGATCCAGGCTTATTGATAGCCTTTGGGAAACGGATTCGGCTCGATCAGATCCGACTCGTAGATCACCTTGAACTGGCCGTTGGGCTGCACTTCACCGATGCGCGACTTGCTCCACAAGTGATGGTTTTCGTGGATCTTCACGTAGCCTTCCGGCGCGGTTTTCAGCTCGATGCCCGGCGAGGCGGCGACGACTTTATCCACGTCGAAACTGCCGGCCTTCTCCACCGCCGCTTTCCACAGCCATGGGCCGAGGTAGGCCGCCTGGGTCACGTCGCCGATTACCGCGTCCTTGCCGTACTTGGCCTTGAAGGCTTCGACGAAGGCTTTGTTGTTGGGGTTGTCCAGGCTCTGGAAGTACTTCATCGAGGCATAGAAACCGGCCATGTTTTCGCCGCCGATGCCGAGCAGTTCGTCTTCGGTCACCGACAGGGTCAGCAAGGTTTGCTTGGACGAATTCACACCTGCCGCGTTGAGCTGTTTGTAGAACGCCACGTTGGAGCCGCCGACCACCGCCGCGAAGACCACGTCCGGTTTCTTCAGCTTGACCTTGTTGATCAGCGAACCGAACTGAGTGTTGCCCAGCGGGTAGTAGTCTTCGCCGACCACGGTGCCGTGCAGCACGTTTTCAATGTGCTTGCGCGCGATCTTCATCGAGGTGCGCGGCCAGATGTAGTCGGAGCCGACCAGGTAGAACGTCTTGGCGCCCTTGGTCTTGGCGATCCAGTCGAGGCTGGCGAGGATCTGCTGGGTGGCTTCCTGCCCGGTGTAGATCACGTTTTTCGACTGTTCCAGGCCCTCATAGAAGGTCGGGTAGTAGAGCAGGCCGTTTTCTTTCTCGAAGATCGGCAGCACAGCCTTGCGCGAGGCCGAGGTCCAGCAGCCGAACACGGCGGCAACCTTGTCGTTGACCAGCAGCTTCTTGGCCTTTTCGGCGAAGGTCGGCCAGTCGGAGGCGCCGTCTTCCTGGATCACCTTGATCTGCCGTCCCAGGATCCCGCCCGAAGCGTTGATCTGCTCGATGGCCAGGCGTTCGGCCTGGATCGAACCGGTCTCGGAAATCGCCATGGTGCCGGTGGCCGAGTGCAACTGGCCGACGGTGACTTCAGTCGGGGTCACGGCCAGGCCTTCGTTATCGGCCAGCACGCCCTGGCTGAACAGTGCGGCCGCCAGCAAGGACAAGGCCAACAGGGGTTTGGAGCGGATCAATCGTGGTGCCATGGGGCGACTCCTCTGCAATGAGGGGTCCAGCATGGCGGCGGCCGGCCAGCACGGGTATACGCAGCCTGACGTAACGGCATACGTCATTTGACGTATGCCACTGCGCACCATTTTCGAGCAGGATCCCGCCCGCCCTGACAGCACCGATCAATGTGGGAGCTGGCCTGCCTGCGGTGGCGGTGCATCCATCGACTTCCCGTGCCTGACCCACCGCCATCGCAGGCAAGCCAGCTCGCACATTTGGAATCGGGGCACGGAACTTGCTCATCCACCTTGCCCACTCCCCGGAGCCATCCCACCGTGCATCCCCTCCCCGGCACCCAGCGCATCGTCAAGATCCGCCGCGACTACAACACCTGGGTCGCCGACGAGACCATGGAAGACTACGCCCTGCGCTACACGCCCAAGTCCTTTCGCAAATGGTCGGAGCTGCGCATTGCCAACACGGCCCTGGGCGCGGTGTCCTTCCTGGCTCTGGAAGCCATCGGCGGCGTGCTGGCCCTGAGTTACGGCTTCACCAATACGTTCTGGGCGATTCTCGCCATCAGCCTGGTGATCTTCCTCACCGGCCTGCCCATCAGTTACTACGCGGCGCGCTATGGCGTGGACATGGACCTGCTGACCCGTGGCGCCGGCTTCGGCTATATCGGCTCGACCATCACCTCGCTGATCTACGCCAGCTTCACCTTCCTGTTCTTCGCCCTGGAAGCGGCGATCATGGCCCTGGCGCTGGAGCTGTATTTTCATATCCCGCTGGCGATCGCCTACGTGATCTGCTCGCTGCTGGTGATCCCGCTGGTGGCCTACGGCGTGACGTTGATCAGCCGCCTGCAGCTGTGGACGCAACCGGTGTGGCTGCTGTTGCTGGTGCTGCCCTATGGCTTTGTGTGGTGGAAAAACCCCGACGCCTTCAGCGACTGGACCAGCTTCGTCGGACGCAGCGGCGATGGCGGCGGCTTCAACCTGCTGGCGTTCTGCGCCGCCTGCACGGTGGCGCTGTCACTGGTGACGCAGATCGGCGAGCAAGTGGACTACCTGCGCTTCCTGCCGGAAAAAACCGCCGCCAACCGTAAGCGCTGGTGGGCCGCCCTGCTCTGCGCCGGCCCTGGCTGGATCATCCCCGGCGCGTTGAAAATGTTCGCCGGCGCGTTTCTCGCGTTCCTCGCCTTGCAACATGAAATCCCCATGGAACGCGCTGCCGAGCCGACCCAGATGTACCTGGTCGCGTTCCGGTACGTGTTCAGCTCGCCGGAATGGGCGCTGGGCGCGATGGTGCTCTTCGTGTTCATCTCGCAGATGAAGATCAACCTGACCAATGCCTACGCCGGCTCACTGGCCTGGTCGAACTTCTTTGCCCGCGTGACCCACAGCCATCCGGGCCGCGTGGTATGGCTGGTGTTCAACGTGGCCATTGCGCTGATGCTGATGGAGCTGGGCGTGTTCGATGTGATCGACCAGGTGCTGGGGCTCTACGCCAATATTGCGATTGCCTGGATCGGCACGCTGGTCGCTGACCTGGTGATCAACAAACCGCTGGGGCTGTCGCCCAGGCACATCGAGTTCAAGCGCGCGCACCTCTACGACATCAACCCGGTGGGTGTCGGCTCGATGCTGGTCGCCTCGTTGCTGTCGATCCTCGCGCACTTCGGGCTGTTCGGCAGCCTGGCCCAGGCCGCGCCGCCGTTCGTGGCGCTGGGTACGGCCTTGATCATGGCGCCGCTGTTGGCCTGGCTGACGAAAGGCAAGTACTACATCGCGCGCACCAGCGACCTGCAACTGATCCACCCGGTGGCGCCCGCCACCCACGCGGTGTGCGGGCTGTGCAGCAACCCGTTCGAAACCGCCGACATGGCGTTCTGCCCGGCCTACAGCACGCCCATCTGCTCGCTGTGTTGTTCACTGGACGCACGTTGCGGCGATCGCTGCAAACCCCACGCGCGCCTGGTCACCCAGTTCGAAGGCGTGTTGCGCTGGCTGCTGCCGACTACCCTGATGCCGCGCCTGCACACACGGCTGGCCCATTACCTGGGGTTGCTGCTGGTACTGGAGCTGTTGCTCGCCAGCGCCCTGGCGTTGATTTACGTGCAGGCCGCCCAGGGTTTGCCCCACTCCGAGACCTTGTACCAAGCGTTCTTCAAGGCCTTCCTGACCCTCTCGGTCCTGGCCGCCGTGCTCGCCTGGTGGGTGGTGCTGACCCGCGAAAGCCGGCGGGTGGCCCAGGAAGAGTCCGATCGCCAGACCTTGCTGCTGATGCACGAAATCGACGCCCACAGCCTCACCGACCAGGCCCTGCAACACGCCAAGGAAGCCTCCGAAGCTGCCAATGCTGCCAAGAGCCGCTATGTCACCGGGCTGTCCCATGAGCTGCGCACGCCGCTGAACAGCATTCTCGGCTTTACCCAAATCCTGCAGCGTGACGGCGCCATGCCCGAGCAGCACCAGGACGCACTCGCGACCATCCTGCGCAGCGGCTCGCACCTGTTGTCGCTGATCGACGGCCTGCTGGATGTGGCCAAGATCGAGGCCGGCAAGCTGCGCCTGGAACTCACCGAAATCCCCTTCCCCGAACTGATCCATGACCTGGAGCAGATGTTCACGCCGCAAGCCCAGGACAAGGGCCTGCGCTTTCGCCTGGACTGCGTGGGCAAGATCCCGGCCGTGGTGCGCGGTGACGAAAAGCGCGTGCGCCAGATCCTTATCAACCTGCTCGGCAATGCGGTGAATTTCACCGACAGCGGCGAGGTGTGCCTGCGGGTCAGCTACAGGCGCGAGACTGCCAATTTTGAAATCATCGACACCGGCATCGGCATTGATCCGGGGCAGATCGAGCGGATTTTCCAGCCGTTCGAACGCGGCGACCTGATGCGCCAGGACAAGGGCGTCGGCCTCGGGCTGACCATCACGCGCATGCTCACCTCCTTGATGGGCGGCGAGCTGCGCGTGACCAGCGAACTGGACAAAGGCACCTGCTTCCAGGTGCGGCTGTTTCTGTCCCAGGTGCGCGCGCCGCAGGCGGTGGTGCATGTGGAACACGACATCATCGGCTACCAGGGCGCGCGTCGGCGCATCCTGGTGGTGGACGACCATGTGGACCATCGCAAGGTGCTCAGTGGCATGCTCACGCCGTTGGGCTTTGAGGTGGTGCAGGCCAGCAACGGCCAGGATGCGATTCGCCAGGTGGCGTTGCTGGCCCCGGACCTGATCCTGATGGACCTGTCGATGCCGACCCTGGACGGCTACGAAACCAGCCGCCTGATCCGGCGCAATGCGCTGTGCACCGCGCCGATCATCGTGATCTCCGCCAACGCCTTTACCGACGACCGCGAGCGCAGCATCGCCGCGGCCTGCAACGACTACCTGGCCAAGCCGGTGCGCACCCCGGAACTGCTCGGGCGCCTGCAACAGCACCTGGACCTGCAGTGGCTGCGGCGCACCAAGACCTTCACCGCACCGCCGCCGCCCAGCGTATTGCCCAGCCCCGAAGACCTTGCCGCCCTGGCGGAACTCAGCGCCATCGGCTATGTACGCGGCCTGCACGCCAAACTCGACACGATCCTTGCACACCGCCCCGATGCCGAACCGTTCATCACCAAGCTGCGCGGGCTGCTCAAGGGCTTTCGCCTGGATGAACTCAACCGAACCCTCAAGGAGGCCGCAGATGAATGCACTCACCCACAGCACTGAACCCGGCGTGGTGCTGATCGTCGACGACACCCCGGACAACCTGGCATTGCTCTGTGACGCGCTCGACGACGCCGGCTACATGGTGCTGGTGGCCCTGGACGGCCTCAGCGCGTTGAACCGCGTGCAACGCCGGCGTCCGGACCTGATCCTGCTGGACGCGATGATGCCCGGCCTGGACGGTTTCGAAACCTGTCGCCGGCTCAAGGCAATGCCGGCCAGCGCGGATGTGCCGGTGGTGTTCATGACCGGGCTAACCGACAGCAAGCACGTGGTGCAAGGCTTCGAGGTGGGTGGCAGTGACTACGTGACCAAACCGATCCAGACCGATGAGGTCCTGGCACGGGTGGCTGCGCACCTGCGCACGTCACGCATCTTGCTGTCGGCGCGGGAGGCGACGCAGCCGAATGTGCTGACGCTCGAGGATGAGCCGGCACAGCGGCTGCTGTCGGCCAGGTTCCAGTTGACCGAGCGTGAGGTGGAGGTCTTGCGCTGGGTTGCGTGCGGCAAGACCAATCGGGATATCGGCGACATCCTGGGGTTGAGCCCCAGGACAGTGAACAAGCATCTGGAGCATGTGTATGTGAAGTTGGGGGTGGAGACTCGAACGGCGGCTACATCCGTGGCCCTGGCCGCGATCTGAACAATGGGGGAGCGGGCTTGCTCGCGAACGCGGCGTGTCAGTGGACATATCCATGACTGATCTACGCATTCGCGAGCAAGCCCGCTCCCACACTGGTTCTTCATCGTGGCCGAGATGAGTTACCCACCGAAGGTCTGCGACGGCCTGCGCAGGGTCGGATCGAACGGGTTGATCCTCGGCCCGATCGCCGCGGCTTCGCGCTTGAGCAATTCCACCACCATTGGCAAGCGGCTCGGCCCCAACCGATCACTGATGGTTGCCACACTCAGCGCCGCCACCGCGTGGCCGTCGCGATTGAGGATCGGCACCGCCAGGCCTGCCATGCCTTCCAGCACCCCGGTATTGCGCGCCGCATAACCCAGGTTGCGCACATTCTCGACCTCCGAGCGCAGCAGCACCTCGTCGTACAGGTGAAAGTCCTTGAGCCGTGGCAGGTTGTAGCGGATCACCGTCTCGCGCTCTTCTTCCGGCAGGAACGCCAGGATCGCCAGGCTGCCCTGGCCCACGCCCAGCGCCACGCGCCCGCCGATATCGCCGGTGAAGGTACGGATCGGGTACGGCCCTTCGCTGCGGTCGAGGCAAATCGCATCGAAGCCACTGCGCGCCAGCAGGAACAGCGAATCACCCAATGACGCACTCAGGCGCAGCATGCTCGGCCGCACCAGGTCGCGCAGGTTGCCGGTCTTGCCCGCGTTCGCCGCCAGCGCAAAGAACTCCAGGCTCAAGCGATAGCGCTTGCTGCGCGCATCCTGCTCGACCATGCCCTCATCCATCAGGCTGCGCAACAGGCGGTGAGTGGTGGGCTGGGACAGGCCCACCTGTTGCGCAAGTTGGGTCACACGTTCGCCACCTTCCGGCACCTCGCCCAGGGTGCGCAACAGCGCGAACAGTCGGGAGACCCCGCCGGCGCCGACTTCCCGGGCATTTTCATTCCGCTCAGTGGAATCCATATAACGTGATCTCTTAGAAAATTCTGGTGAGTGAATAAAAACGAAAAAAGTAGTTCATTGAGTGAAATTCCATCTTCCGCCCATCCTAGTCTTCGTCCTAATCTGCGTCCACAGGGGCGAAATGAACAACTAACGGCAGCCGACTCAAGATCGAGCGCCAACGCACCGGCAACACCTCATTCGCATCTGCCCAAAACAAAAAAGCGCGTTTCGACGCGACTCAAAAAAAGGTGGAACGCAGACATGGCATTTCTCCAACTCAACGCCTTGAGCAAACGCTACGGCGCCGTCGACGCGGTGGTCGCCACTGACCTGGCGGTGGAAAAAGGCGAGTTCGTTTCCCTGCTCGGCCCTTCTGGCTGCGGCAAGACCACCACCCTGCAAATGATCGCCGGTTTCGTCGATGTCAGCGCCGGGCAGATCCTGCTCGACGGGCGCGACATTACCCACGCCAAGCCCGCCAGCCGTGGCCTGGGCGTGGTATTCCAGAGCTATGCGCTGTTCCCGCACATGACCGTGCGCGACAACGTCGCCTTCGGCCTGAAGATGCGCAAAGTGCCGGCCGCCGAGATCGCCAGCAAGGTCAAGACCGTGCTCGAACTGGTGCGCCTGGCACCCCACGCCGAGCGTTACCCACGGGAGCTGTCCGGCGGCCAGCGCCAACGCGTGGCCCTGGCCCGCGCCCTGGTGATCGAACCACCGGTATTGCTGCTCGATGAACCGCTGTCCAACCTCGACGCCAACCTTCGCGAAGAGATGCAGTTCGAGATCCGTCGCATCCAGTGCGCTGTGGGTATCACCACGTTGATGGTGACCCACGACCAGGCCGAAGCCCTGTCGATCAGCGACCGCGTGGTGGTGATGCAGGCCGGCCGCGTGACCCAGATCGATGCGCCGTACAAGCTCTATGAACACCCGCGCACGCGCTTTATCTCGGACTTCGTCGGCAAGGCCAACTTGCTCGCCGGTGATTACGATCAACTGGGTATCCCGCAAGTGCGCCACGAAAGCGGCGATGGCGAACTGGTCCTGAGCCTGCGCCCGGAAAAGATCAGCCTGGTGCAAGCCGGCGCCGGGCGCCTGCAGGGCAAGGTGCTCGACCGCTACTTCTTCGGCAGCCAATGGCTGTACCGCATCCACACCCCTCTCGGCGAAATCACCGTGGTGCGCAGCAATGACGGCAGCGCGCCGCTGGGCTGCGGCGCGGCGGTCGGCCTGGAGTGGCAGGCCGAACTGCTGCGGGTACTGGCGGTGGATGAGGTGCACGCATGAGTCGCGGCTACTTGCTTTCACTGCCGGCCCTGCTGCTGTTTACCGGGCTGCTGATCCTGCCGCTCGGGCTGACACTGGTGCTGTCGTTCAACGTGTTCGACTACCAGGTCGGCGTCAAGGGTGATGAATGGACCCTGGCCCACTACCTGGCGCTGTTCAGTGACTCGTACTTCTACGAGATCTTCTGGCGCACCTTCTGGATCAGCGCGCTCGTGACCCTGCTGTGCGTGGTGATCGGCGTCCCCGAGGCTTACATCCTCAGTCGCATGGG
The DNA here is from genome assembly GCF_025466155.1 of Pseudomonas sp. 13B_2.1_Bac1. NCBI lineage: Bacteria > Pseudomonadati > Pseudomonadota > Gammaproteobacteria > Pseudomonadales > Pseudomonadaceae > Pseudomonas > Pseudomonas sp. 13B_2.1_Bac1. Next base: position 76,342 of record NZ_JANLOH010000068.1, read on the forward strand.
CACGCCATGGCGCTCGATCTTCCTGATCCTGATCCTCACGCCGCTGCTGATTTCGGTGGTGGTGCGCGCCTTCGGGTGGAGCCTGCTGCTGGGTGCCGACGGGCTGGTCAACCAGGTGATCCAGGCCCTCGGCGGGCGCCCGGTGAAGCTGCTGTACACGCCGTTCGCAGTGATCATCGCGCTGGTGCACGTGATGCTGCCGTTCATGATCATTCCGGTGTGGACCTCCCTGCAAAAGCTCGACCCGTCGGCTGAACAGGCCGCGCTGTCGCTGGGTGCAAGCCAGGCCACGGTGATGCGCAGAATCGTGTTGCCCCAGGTAATGCCCGGCGTGCTGTCCGGCACCCTGATCGTGTTCGGCCTGGCCGCCAGCTCGTTTGCGATTCCCGGCCTGCTTGGCGGAAGACGCCTGAAAATGGTCGCCACCGTGGTGTACGACCAGTACCTCTCGGAACTCAACTGGCCCATGGGCGCCACCATCGCGGTGGTGCTGCTGTTGGTCAATCTGCTGATCATGCTGAGCTGGAACCGCATGGTCGAAGGCCGCTATAAAAAGTCCCTGGGGGTTTAAGCGCATGTCCAGAAACGGTCCTTTGGCCCTCGGCTTTCACGGCCTGGTGGTGCTGTTCATGATGGCGCCGCTGGTGGTGGTCTGCCTGGTGGCCTTCACCCCGGAAAACACCTTGAGCCTGCCCACCTCGGGCTTCTCCCTGCGCTGGTTTCGCGCAGTGTTCGAGCGTGCCGACTTTATCCAGGCGTTCTACAACAGCCTGATCCTGGCGTTTACCGCCGCGACCCTGGCCACCTTGATTGCCGTGCCGGCGGCCTTGGCGATCAGCCGATACTCGTTCCCGGGGCGCAACTTCTTCAGCGCGTTGTTCCTGTCGCCGATCATCATTCCGCACCTGGTCCTGGGCGTGGCAATGCTGCGCCTGTTCGCGCTGATGGGCGTGAACGGCAGCTTCACCTGGCTGATGCTCGCGCACGTGGTGATCATCACCCCGTATGTGCTGCGCCTGGTGCTGGCAGCGGCCATCGGTATTGACCGCAGTGCCGAACAGGCGGCGGAGTCCCTGGGCGCCGGGCGCTTCACGCTGTTTCGGCAGATCACCTTGCCGATGATTTTCCCCGGCGTCGCCGGGGGTTGGCTGCTGGCCTTCATCAACAGTTTCGATGAGGTGACGCTGTCGATCTTCGTCAGTTCGCCGGCCACGCAGACCCTGCCGGTGCGCATGTACGTGTACGCCACCGAGTCCATCGACCCGATGATGGCGGCGGTGTCGGCGTTGGTGATTGCGCTGACGGCGGCGACCATGATTCTGCTCGACCGGGTCTACGGCCTGGACCGCGTGCTGGTGGGGAAACATTGATGGCCTTGTTCAAACGATTGGCCGAAACCACGCGCCCTGCCCTGGCCTTTACCCTGGACGGGCAACCCGCCACCGGCTTGCTCGGCGACACGTTGCTGACCGCCGTACTGACCTGCGCCGAGCACCTGCGCGGCAGTGATTTCAGCGCCGAACGCCGCGCCGGGTTTTGCCTGATGGGCGCCTGCCAGGATTGCTGGGTGCGGCTTGAGGATGGGCGCCGCGTGCGGGCCTGCTCGACGCTGCTGGAAGAAGGCCAGGCGATCAGCCGCGAGCCGGGGCGCCAGCTATGAAGCCGGTGGTGATTGTCGGTGCCGGCCCGGCAGGCATCAGCGCTGCGCGCACCCTGCTCGACCATGGCATCAAGGCCTGCCTGGTGGATGAAAGCCTGCGCGGCGGCGGGCAGATCTATCGGCGCCAGCCGGCAAACTTCCAGCGTACGGCCAAGCAGATCTACGGGTTCGAGGCGCGCAAGGCCGAGGCCGTGCACCGTACGCTGGATGAACTCGCGCCGCTGATCGACTACCGCCCGCAAACGCTGGTGTGGAACGCCGAGGATGGGCGCCTGGACATGCTCAATAACGGGCGTGCCGAGAGCGTCGAATATGCGCGGATCATCGTCGCCACCGGCGCCACCGACCGCATCCTGCCAGTCCCGGGCTGGACCTTGCCGGGGGTGTACAGCCTGGGCGCGGCGCAAATCGCCTTGAAGTATCAGGGCTGCGCGATTGGTGAACGGGTGGCGTTTTGTGGCAGCGGACCGTTGCTGTATTTGGTCGCGTACCAGTACGCCAAGGCTGGCGCCCAGGTGGTGGCAGTGCTCGACAGTGCGCCGTTCAGCGCGCAATGCCGTGCAGTGCCGGCCCTGCTCGGGCAACCGCTGACCTTGGCCAAGGGCTTGTATTACCGCGCCTGGCTGACCGCTCACGGCGTGCCCGTGCATCAGGGTGCGACGCTTCAACAGATCGACGGCGAGCAACGCGTGCGTGGCATCCGCTGGGACCAGCAGGTGCTGGAATGTGACGCCGTGGGCTTCGCCCATGCCTTGCGCAGCGAGACACAGCTGGCGGACTTGCTCGGCTGTGAGTTTGCCTGGAGCGCGTTGAATCGCGCCTGGTTGCCGCAACGCGACGGCGCCGGACGCAGCAGTGTGAGCGACGTGTACCTGGCTGGCGATGGCGCCGGAATCATGGGGGCAGACGCGGCAGCAATGGCCGGCGAACGCGCAGCCTTGGCGGTGCTGGAAGATTCAGGCATTGCCATCGATCATCGCCGCCCGGCTGAGCTGGAGCAGCGACTGGCGGCTATCCAGCGCTTTCGCCATGGCCTGGAAACCGCGTTCCCGTTCCCTGAAAACTGGGCTGCGCAGGCGCCGGATGCGTTGATCCTGTGCCGCTGCGAGGAAGTCAGCGTCGGTGATGTGCGCGCCGTGGTCGATGAAGGCCACTGGGAAATCAATCGGGTCAAGGCGCATTGCCGCGTCGGCATGGGTCGCTGCCAGGGCCGCATGTGCGGGCTGGCGGCGGCGGAAATCGTCGCCGAGCGCAGCGGTCGCGCAGTTGAAAACGTCGGCCGCCTGCGTGGCCAGGCTCCGATCAAGCCGTTGCCGTTCGGCGTGGAGGTGCAGCCATGATCGACGTCATCGTACTCGGCGGCGGCATTGTCGGCGCTTCGGCAGCCTTGATGCTGGCGCAGAAGGGCCAGCGCGTGGCCCTGGTGGAACGGGATTTTTGCGGCTCGCATTCCAGTGGCGTGAATTACGGCGGCGTGCGCCGACAAGGCCGGCCGCTGCATCAGTTACCGCTGTCGCAACGCGCCCATGCGCTGTGGTCCGACCTGCCGGGGTTGATCGGCATCGATGGTGAGTACGTGCGTTCCGGGCATCTGAAACTCGCGCGCAGCGCGGCGGATTTTGCTGCGCTGCAAGCCTATGCCGAGCACACCCGAGGCTTTGGCCTGGGCTTGCAATTGCTGGACTACGCCGAGCTGCGCGCACGCTTTCCCTGGGTCGGCGATATCGCCGTGGGCGCTTCGTTGTGTCCGGAAGACGGGCATGCCAACCCGCGACTGGTGTCTCCGGCTTTCGCCCGTGCCGCGCAACGCCTTGGCGCGGCGGTCCACGAGCAGGCCGAAGTGCTTCAGGTCGAACATGACGGCCAGCGCTTTCAGATCCGCTGCGCCAACGGCCTGCACTTGCAGGCGCCGTGGTTACTCAATTGCGCCGGCGCCTGGGCGGGCACCGTCGCTGCGCACTTCGGCGAGCCGGTGCCGATTACCTCGGCGCATCCGGCGATGCTGGTCACCGAGCCATTGCCGATGGTGATGAACGTGAGCACCGGCGTCGAAGGCGGCGGGATTTATGCGCGGCAGGTCGCCCGGGGCAATTGCATCCTCGGTGGCGGGCGCGGTTTTGCCCTCGGCCCGTTGACGGCGCGCCCTGGCCAGGCCGCAGTGCTTGAGATTCTGCGCAATGCCGGCGAGTTGTACCCGTTCCTCAAGGGTGCCCAGGCGATTCGCACCTGGAGCGGCACCGAAGGTTACCTACCCGATCACGAACCGGTGATCGGTCCCAGCAGTACCCAACCGGGCTTGCTCCACGGTTTCGGCTTTGCCGGCGCCGGGTTCCAGCTCGGCCCCGCGGTCGGTGAAGCCCTGGCAGAGATTGTCTGCGACGGGGCCAGCCGCCAACCCATCGAAGCGTTTTCCATCCGTCGTTTCCAAGCCTGAGAGGAAAAACATCCATGAACCTCCGTATTGCGCTGTCCTGCTTGTCCCTCGCCTTGCTCACCACCACCGCAAACGCCGCGCCGACGCTGTACCTGGGCATGAATGGCGGCACCATGGAACGGGTGTACGCCGACAAGGTGCTGCCCGCATTCGAGAAGGCCAACAACGTCAAGGTGGTGATCGTGCCTGGCACCTCGTCGGACATCCTCGCCAAGGTCCAGGCCAACAAAGACAACCCGCAGATGCACGTGATGTTCCTCGACGACGGCATCATGTACCGCGCCATCTCCATGGGCCTGTGCGACACGTTGGCGCCGAGCCCGACCCTGGAACAGATCCCGGCCAAGGCGAAAATCAAGCAACAGGCCGTGGCCGTGACCCTGGGCGTCACCGGCCTGGGCTACAACGCCAAGATGTTCAAGGAAAAAGGCTGGGCCGCGCCCACCTCGTGGATGGACCTGGCCGACCCGCGCTTCAAGGACAAAGTGGTGTTCCAGTCCCTGGCCTCGTCGACCTTCGGCCTGCACGGCTTCTTGATGTTCAACCGCATCCAGGGCGGCGATGAAACCAACGTCGACCCGGGCTTCAAGGCCTGGCCGAAAACCGTTGGCCCCAACGTACTGGAATACATCGCCAGCTCGGCGAAAATCTCCGAGATGGTGCAGACCGACGAAGCGGCGATCTTCCCCCTCACCCCGACCCAGGTCACCACCCAGAAGTTGCTCGGCGTGCCGATGGAATATGCGCAACCGAAGGAAGGCGCGGTGGTGCTGAACGTGGCTGAATGCGTGATTGCACGCAACGACCAGCCGGAACTGGCGCAGAAACTCGCAACATTTTTGCTGACCGCCGAGGCCCAGGCACCGGCGCTGGAAGAAGGCGACCAGATCCCGTCGAACCCGACCACACCGACCACCGACAAGACCCGCGCGCGGGTAGAGGCGATGCAGGGTTACTTGCAGACGGCGATTTCGATTGACTGGGACCAGGTGAACCAGGCGCGGCCGGAGTGGAATGCGCGGTGGAGTCGGTCGATCGAGCGGTAACGCCTATAACCGCTCCTGGCGCCGACTCTTCTGGCGTTGGGTGTGGATTATTCTACCGATACGTTGGCGTTCTTCGCGCAGTTTCACCCACTCGTTACGGGCTTCCCGGTGGCGTTTACTGTTGAGCAATAGCAGGGCGAGCAGTGGGAACAGGATGCCTGACACATAGAAAACTGTGTGAGGGCGATAGACGATAGTCGGGAGAACGCCGACCAAGCACAAGAGCATCAAGATGACCGGAATGCAGATCCATCCTAGATAGCCACGGACAACCATGAAGTTGCAGTGGGCGATAAGAAAAGACGCAACGAGTACTGAAAAATAGGAATACCTTAGGCTTTCGCTAACAGGTAGCACTTCAAAGTAACTGTCGATCATCATCGGTATGCCGATGACGAGAGTGAGCCCCTGAGCAAAAAGTGCCCCCATAGAAACAGGAAAATAGCGTTTCAAATAACGCAAGAGTTCCTTATAGGTCATCAGAAATATCATTCTTCAAACGCCTCATATAATCCCACGGCAATCGTTCGGAAATTGCCATTTACAATGCTACCCCCCGAAGTCAATGAGGCGCCTATGACATCCCGACCTGTTGCACAAGTTGGGTCACTCGTTCACCACTTTCGTGCATGCAATGACCAAGCGGGACTGGCGCATTTACTTGCCGACGGCGATTTCGATTGACTGGGACCAGGTGAACCAGGCGCGGTGGAGTCGGTCGATCGAGCGATAGGCCGACATAGCGGACGCTCCCACGTGGTGGACGTGGGAGTTACGCTTCCCTTGCCCTGCTCGCCCCGGCTTTATTGCGGTGTATTTTATAGTTCGCTTTCGCCGTATTGCGTTGAATTCGGATTTCAATCAATTTCCGCCGCATTTCTCGATGGCGTTCAGTGTTGAGCAGCAGTAACCCAAGGAGCGGAAACGCAACCCCCAGCGAAAACGCTACTGTATGCGGTCGATATTGAATCGTGGGTAATACCAGCATCAGGCAAAAAGCGAAATAACCCACCAACAGTCCAGTCGCCCATCTACGACCACGCACAATCATGAAATTGCAAAGCCCGAAAAAAGCCGTCAACGACAGCAGCCCCCAACCAGACAATTCGGTTCTCAGTGGCTGGTCGAGCCCGCGCAAATAGTTTTCGTCAACCAGCACAGTCACCATGGCGGTTGAGAGGATAGCCATGAAAATCGTGCCCATGAACACTGGAAAATAGCGCCCGAGAAAACTCGCAACTGACTCCGTCATTCCGCAATTTCCTCGTACAGGCCAATAGCAAGGGTTGCGGCGCTCCCTATATGACCATTTTGATAGCTGCCACTCAGCCCCAATACGCCGCCCAAGATGTCCTTTAGCTGAGTGAACGTGGCATGGCGGATTTGGTGGGCGCTGTAGCGCTTGGGCAATGCCCCGGTTCGTTGGCGCAATTTGAGCAGCTTCGTCGACAAGCCAGGATCTCTCAGCGTCAACAGTTCATTTGTGAGCTGTTTACGTTCTTGCCGTGAGAGTCCTCGCAAAAGCTCATACCAGCTTTTGCCCAAGGTCTTTTTGTTAACTTTTAATAGCCGTACAGTGGTCAGCGCACTGGTTCCAATCCCTATCAGGGAAACGCCATCCAATATCGGCGAAACTGTGTTGTACCAGTCCGAATCATCCATATGATCATTGTCGACCGGTCTGTACCTTTCGTTGTAGGCCCGAACCGCTCCAATTGCGCATTGCGCAGAGCTGGCAAGGGCGGCAGAGACGCCCGCCGCAACAACAAAACTGGTCACGCCCATCGTAAAGGGCATCGCCACAGAGCCACTCAGCACCACAAGCCAACCCAGCACTGCAGCCCCGCAAGATAACGAGGCACTGATCGCCTCGAATACAAGCTGCGACTCCTGTGGCTCCTGCTCCAACCGCCGGACAAAATCCAACCGCGCCATCGACCTCGGCATCTCGCGCAAAATCACGCGTTTGGGCAGCACACTGCAAATCGGTTGAAACTCGCGCAACGTCACCGGCCACAACTGTGAATCGAGGTACACCACCCCTGCCCCGGCAATCGCCGGATCAGCGTCGATCACAGCAAACAATCGACGCAGGTCAATGCTGCTTTCTACCCGCTCACGGGGGGTGAGGTGAGCCTTGGGGAATCCGTCCTTCAATACGCTGGTAGCCATTCCTTTACTCCAGAATTCTCAAGAGCGCAGAGCCTAAAGAATCAATATCCACCAGGAATGTAGGAAGGTTTCCTTTTTCAAGACAGGCACTTCTCGATCTCGCCTCAGAGCCTTGTAGTCAATCCTGGGAATGGGAAAAGTACGCCCGCGCCACTACCGGCGAACGATCAAACAAGGACCGAAGATGGCGATCGATATGTTTTTGAAGCTGGGAGATATCGAGGGCGAGTCCAGGGACCAGGTGCATCGGGATGAAATCGATATCACCCGCTGGGGCTGGAGCCTGTCTCAGTCTGGCTCCATGCACAACGGCACGGGCGGCGGGGCCGGTAAGGTCAATATGGCGAATATCGCGATTGAAAAGAGCCTGGATAAATCCACGCCAAACCTGATGATGGCCTGTGCTACCGGCAAGCATTATCCGGAAGCCCGCATTGTGGTGCGCAAGGCTGGAGGCGGCAGCAGTGTGGAGTATCTGCTGATCACCTTGAAGGAGGTTATGGTTGCCTCTTACGAGACACGCGCAGCAGCATCAAACGATGTGCTTACGGAAGAAATCAGCCTTAACTTCGCCAAGGTGGAAGTCAGTTACCAGCCGCAGAAAGCCGATGGCGGCAAGGATGGCGGGCCGATCCGGTTCGGCTGGAACATTCGCGAGAACGGCAAACTGTAGGCGCGGCCAGCGAAAAACCACAACGATAACGCGGGCATGCTGGAAGTGCGCGGTGCCGATGGGTTTTTCGCTGGCGAGCCGGCGCCTACGAGGGGGTGATGGGCAGTGCGCGTTTGTGGGCGGTCTTGAGGTAGGCCTGCTCGATAAGGCTCCTCACTCGTTCGCTCACCGGCTCGCCCATCAGGTAGGCGTCGATCTCTGCATAAGTACAGCCGTAGGCGTGTTCGTCCGGTTTGCCCGGCACCAGCTCTTCCAGGTCGGCGGTCGGCAGTTTGTGCACCAGCTTCGCCGGAGCACCGAGGGCGTTGGCCAGCAGGCGTACCTGGGTCTTGGTCAGCCCCGAGAGCGGCGCCAGGTCGCAGGCGCCGTCGCCGAATTTGGTGAAGAAACCCATCAGCGCTTCGGCGCCATGGTCGGTGCCGACGACCAGGCCGTTGTGCAGGTTGGCCACCGCGTACTGGGCGATCATGCGAGTGCGGGCCTTGACGTTGCCTTTGATGAAATCCACGTGGCTGGCGCTGGCTTGGTTGGCGTCGAGGCTGGCCATCAGGCCATCGACGCTGGCGCCAATGTTCAGGGTGTCAATGTGGTCCGGGGCGATGAAATCCAGCGAGGCCTGGGCGTCGCTTTCATCGGCCTGGGTTTTATAGGGCAGGCGCATGGCGATAAAGCGCGCGGCGTAGTCCTCATTTCGCAGTTGCTCTACCGCCAGCTGGCACAAGCGGCCGGCGGTCAGCGAGTCGACACCGCCACTGATGCCCAGTACCAGGGCCTTGCAGCCCGACTGGCGCAAGGTGGTCTTGATGAAGTCGATGCGCCGTTGGACCTCTTTGGCCTCATCGCCCTTGCGCAGTTGCCGATCGATATTCAGTTCCTGCGCGATACGTTCTTGGGTTTGCATATCACACCTCTGTATTGCCTGGATTGACCTGTGGGAGCGGGCTTGCTCGCGAAGACGACGTGTCAGTCGACCCCGTCAGCGCTGATCCACCGCTTTCGGGAGCACGCCCTCTCCTACAGAAAATACCTGGGCCGCGTACTGCAAGAACGACGGGTCTTCGCAGACGTTCTTGATCGGATCATCGGAGAATTTCACCACCGGCTCGCCGTGCACCCGCACCAGCTTCATCACGATGCTCAGCGGCTCGACGCCCTCCACATCGCAGGCCAGGCTGGTGCCCATGCCGAAACCGAACTTGGCCTTGCCCCGGATGTGCCGCAGGATCGGCAGGCATTTTTCGAAGTTCAGGCCGTCGGAAAACATCAGGTCCTTGGTCATCGGGTCGATGCCCAGCTGTTTGTAGCGGGCCAGCACCTTGTCGGCCCAGGCGATAGGGTCGCCGGAGTCCTGGCGCAGGCCGTCGTAGAGCTTGGCGAAGTACAAGTCGAAATCCTTGAGGAAAAAGTCGGTGCTGATGCAGTCGGTCAGGGCGATGCCGAGGCGGCCCCGGTACTCGCGCACCCAGTTTTCCAGCGCGGCGTTCTGGCTTTCACGCAGGCGGCCCAGTTGCTGGTGCACCATCAGCCATTGGTGGGCCATGGTGCCGATCAGCGGCAGGTCGAACTCATAGGCCAGGTGCGCATTGCTGGTGCCGACGAACTGACCGGGGAAGTCGCGGCGCATGATGTCCACGACTTCGCGCTGGGCCTTGAACGACAGGCGCCGGCGGGTCGAGAAGTCCGACACACGCAAGTCGGCCAGCTCCTCGCGGCTGAGGTTTTTCTCCAGCCAGTCGAACTTCTGATAGAGCTTGCGGGTGACGTCCTCCAGGCTCACGTCGGGGTATTTGTCGCGATTGCGCAACTCGCTGACCAGCGCCAGAACCGGCTGTTCGAACATGATGCAGTGCAGCATCGGGCCGACCACGCGGATGTTCAACTGGCCGTCGATCTCACTGACGTGGATATAACGCAGATTGAAGCGAAACAGGCCGAGGAAGCGCTCGTAGTCAGGGGTCAAGTATTCGCGAAAACGCGGATTGAACAGAAAGCGCAGCTCGCCTTCTCGCATCTGCAGGCCGGCCATGTTCTCCAGCTCGGCGCGCAACGCGGGGATCAGGTGGCCGAGCTTTTCCCGGGAGCGGACGATGAAGTTGTATTCCACATCGACATTCGGGTGCTGGTGCAACACCGCCTGCATCATGGTGAAGGTGTAGTAGTCGGTGTCGAGCAAGCCCTGGATCACCGGGGATTCGTAGTCGTAGGCACTTTCCATGGTGTATCTCCTTAACGCGTGGCCATCGCGGCCAGTTCTTCGCGGGTGCTGCTGATGCAGGCACCGGCCTTGAGCAACTCGTTGACGGCCTGCACACCGCCCTCCTCGCTGATACTGCGGCACGCCGGCACGTGCAGGACCACCTCCAGCCCGGCCTTGAGCAGTTGCAGGGCAGTGGTCTTGACGCAGTAGTCGAGGGCCAGGCCGCCGACGATCACGCGGCTGACACCCTGGGCCTTGAGGTACTCGATCACGCCGGTGGAGAGCTTGTCGTGCAGGTCGTGGTAGCAGGCGCCGTAGGGATGCAGGTCGGGTTCGACGCCTTTCCAGATGAAGTAGTCGTAGTCATAGGGCGTGGGCAGTTCGTCGAGCAAGGTAAAGCCCTCGGTACCCGGCACGCAGTGGCTGACCCAGGTGACATCGGCGTGGACCAGGCCGGTGGGCTGCAGCATCTCGCTGTGCTGCGTGACCACCCAGGGTGCATGCGGGGTGTGCGCGTCCTTGCTGCCGACGCGGTGGCCGGCGAGGCTGGCCATGAAGTTGAGTTCGGCACCGATCTGATCACCGCCGACCACCGGCAATTCGTTGGGGCACAGCGGCGTGAAGCTCTTCTGGGCATCGACGTCGAATGAAGCAATGGCGGTTTTCGCGAGGGTCATGGCGGATCTCCTGTGGCCTGGAATCAAAAGTACACGTCATGTACTTTCATTGCAAGAAACATTTAGATATCTATCCCGGGCCCAGTACATGACATATCTGTTCGATCCGCTAGACTGTGCCTCATCGTTGTTCAGAAGGACGTCACATGCCCCTTAGCCCCTACCTCCATACCGTCGACCTGTGCGTGTTGTGCTATTGCCGCACGGGCGGCGAACTGAAACTGCTGCTGAATAAACGCGAGGCCGAGCCATTTGCCGGGCACTGGGCGCTGCCCGGCGTGGTGGTGAATGGCGACGTGCAAGATCTGAGCCTCCAGGCTGCCGTGGAGCGTTTGCGCACCAGCGACAAGGTCGGCCTGGCGTTGGCCTGGAGTGAACAAGTGGGCACAGTGGGTGACGCGTTCCGCGATCCGCGTTGCTGGTCGTCGTCGACCTTTTACCTGGCGATCGTCGCGGATGAAGTCAGCCTGGGTGAGCACCAGGGCTGGTTTGCGCTGAAGGCAGTGGCCGATGGCAGCATCAAGCTGCCGTTCGATCACAACAGTATCGTCGCGGCCGTACAGGAACGGTTGCTCTCCAAGTCGCTGTACAGCAGCTTGCCGCTGATGTTCCTGGGCAATGAATTCAGCGCACCGGAAGCGACCACGATCTTTTCCCTGGTGCTGGAGCGGCCGGTATTGAAGACCAGTATTCGCCAGCGGCTATTGAAGCTGACAGAGGCGGGGTATCTGCGTGAGACGGGGCGCAAGAAGCACGGTGAAGGCGGCCGGCCCCAGGCGACGGTGGAGAACCTGAAGCCTGGGGCGGTGTATTTTTTTGATCGCAGTTTCGCCGAGTAAAACACCTGTAGGAGCCCGGCAAGCCGGGCGCCTACCAGGATCAGTTCATCCAGTTGCCGCCGTCGACGTTGTAGGTCTGGGCCACCACATAGTCGGCCTCTTTGGACGCCAGGAAGATTGCCATCCCGGTCAGATCCTCTGCCGTACCCATCCGCCCGAACGGCACCTCACCCCCTACCCGCCTCTTCTTCTCGCCAGGCGGCAAACCTTCATGCCTGGCGAACAGCGCATCCACGCCATCCCAGTGCTCGCCATCCACCACACCGGGGGCGATGGCGTTGACGTTGATGCCCTGCTTGATCAGGTTCAACCCCGCCGATTGCGTAAGGCTGATCACTGCCGCCTTGGTTGCGCAGTAGACCGCCACCAGCGGCTCACCGCGCCGCCCGGCCTGGCTGGCCATGTTGATGATCTTGCCGCCGTGGCCCTGGCTGATCATCTGTCGCGCGGCAGCCTGCAGGGTGAACAGCGTGCCGGCGACATTGATCGAGAACAACCGCGCGTAGCTGTCGCGGGTGATGTCGACGATGGGCGCCAGGTCGAACAGCGCGGCGTTGTTGATCAGGATATCGAGCTTGCCGGCCTGGGCGACCACGGCGGCAATCGCGCTGTCGATGGAGGCCTGGTCGGTGACGTCCATCGCCACCGCGTAGGCCTGGGGGCCCAGTTCGGCTGCAGTAGCCTGGGCGCGTTGCAGGTCGATATCGGCGATGGCAACGGTGGCGCCTTCGGCAATGTAGGCCTGGGCAAACGCGCGGCCGATTCCGCGCGCCGATCCGGTGATCAGCGCGCTCTTACCTTCGAGTCGTTTCATTGAGGTGTCCTGTCAAAACTATTTCGGGTAGCCGGCACGTTTCATCTCGCGCTCGGTGGTGGACTGCGCCTGCTGCAACGCCTGGTCAACCGACATGCCGCCGGTGAGCGCCGCCGAGAACAGCTTGCCGACGGAGGTGCCGATGGCCTGGAACTCGGGGATGGTCACGTACTGGATGCCCACGTACGGCACGGGTTTGGCCGAGGGGTGCGCGGGGTCGGCGTGCTTCATCATCTCCAGGGTCACCTGGGCGAACGGTGCAGCCTTGAGGTACGCCGCGTTGTAGGTGGATTGGCGGGTGCCCGGCGGTACGTTGGTGATGCCTTCTTTATCCGCGACCAACTGGATGTACGCCTTCGACGTCGCCCAGGCGATAAATGCCTTGGCGGCGTCCTTGTGCTGGGAGGTGGCCGGGATCGCCAGCGACCAGGCGTAGAGCCACGAGGAGCCTTTGTCGGTGACTTCGGTGGGGGCAGCCGCGAAGCCGACGCTGTCGGCGACCTTGCTCTGGCTCTTGTCGGTGGTGAAGGAGCCGGCGACGCTGGCATCGACCCAGATCGCGCATTTGCCGCTATTGAACAGCGCCAGGGTTTCGTTGAAGCCGTTGCTGGACACGCCCGGCGGGCCGTATTGCTTGAGGGTGTTGACGTAGAAGTTGGCGGCGGCGGTCCATTCGGGGCTGGTCAGCTCGGGCTTCCACTGCTCATCGAACCAGCGCGCGCCAAAGGCATTGGCCATGGTGCTCAGCAGTGCGATGTTTTCACCCCAGCCGGCCTTGCCGCGCAGGCACATGCCGTATTGGCCTTGGTCCTTGGCTGTGAGCTTGGCGGCGAACTCGCCAAGCTGCGTCCAGGTCGGGTGCGCGGGCATGCTCAGGCCAGCCTGCTTGAACAGGTCGGTGCGGTAGTAGGTCACGGTGCTTTCGCCGTAGAACGGCAACGCATACAGGGTGTCGTTGACCGACAGGCCCTGGCGCACCGACGGGAAGATGTCGTCGGCATCGTAATCGGCCGGCAACTGGGTCAGCGGCTCCAGCCAGTGCTTGGCGCCCCACAGCGGCGTCTCATAGGTGCCAATGGTGAGCACGTCAAACTGCCCGCCTTGGGTGGCGATATCGGTGGTAAGACGCTGGCGCAGCACGTTTTCTTCCAGTACTACCCAGTTCAGCTGGATGTCCGGGTGTTGCTGCTCGAACACCTTGGACAGGCGCTGCATGCGGATCATGTCGCTATTGTTGACGGTGGCGATGGTGACGGTGTCGGCGGCCTGACTGGGCATTGCCACTGCCAGGCCGGAAAGCAGGAACAACGCGTGCGGGAGCTTGAACATGGCGGTTTCCACCTGTTGTTTTTGTTGTTGAGCGCCGATTACAGCAGCTTGGCCAGCCCCCCACAAACGCAGGGCGAATGCTCGGCTGATACTTTTTTAACCGCCGTTCCACGATCAAAAAAGTATCAGTGCCGGGCGAAACCAGGGGTAGCGCACGGCTTGCCAACCCGCGTATTTTGAGCCGATCCGACAAGTAAAAGAGGCATCACCATGCCCATCAGCCGCGCCCAACTGTTCGAACACCGCCCTGCCGAGCTTGAAGTGATCCTGCCTGAGCCGGACCACTGCTTTCGCTGGTTCGAACATGACTACCCCTACGACCTCGCGCGCTGGAATCACCACCCCGAATTTGAAATCCACCTGATCCGCCAGGGCAGCGGCAAGCTGGTGGCGGGCGACTATATCGGCGCGTTCGGTGCCGGGCATGTCGCGCTGATCGGCCCGGACCTGCCGCACGACTGGATCGGCGAGCTGGCTCCCGGCGAATACCTGAGCGGCCGCGACGTGGTGCTGCAATTTGACGGCGCCGCCCTCCTCGCCTTGCGCAAGACCCTACCCGAACTCGGCGACTTGCAGCCGCTATTCGAGCAAGCCCGGCGCGGCCTGGAGTTCACCGGCGCCACGGCGCTGCAGGCTGCCCGCCTGATGGAAGCCATCGGCAGCGCCCACGGCCTGCAGCGATTGATCCTGTTCCTGCAACTGCTCGACACCCTGAAAAACGCCCCGCCCCCACAGGTAAAGGCCTTGGCCAGCCCCTGCTACGCGCCGACCCTGGACGCACGCAGCGCCGAACGCATCAACAAGGCCTTCGACTACTTGATGACGGAGCTGACCGGCGACGTGCGCCTGTCGGTCATCGCGCAGCAGCTGGAGATGAGCGAACCGGGCTTCTCGCGCTTCTTCAAACGCAACACCGGCCACGGCTTTATCGACCTGATGCGTAAATTCCGCGTGCAACGCGCCTGTCGGTTGCTGCTGCAGAGTGAGATGTCGGTGGCAGATATCTGCTTTGAAGTGGGCTACGCCAACCTGTCCAACTTCAATCGGCATTTTCGCATCGAGATGAACCAGACGCCGAGTGAGTATCGGCGCGAAACCGCGATGCACCTGTTCAATCGCATCGAGAAAATGACACCCAGTCAATTTTGACCAAAAGGTCGATTAATCGCACTTTTTTCCATTCAACTCAACCCCTTGAACAAAGTTGGTACGCCACGTGCAAACGTTTGCGGAACGAACTTGCCAGCCAAGTTCACCACTACCCGCAGAATCGGGTTCCAACCGCGTACGAATAGGGATTTTCAATGCACCCCACCTCAAGGCCTCGTGCTTGCTTTGGTGTTTCCTTGCTACTGGCTGCCGTTACGGGAGTACTCAGTGCACCCATTTTGGCGCAGCAAAAACCCGTGGATGACTCGGCACAGGGCGAAACCCTCAGCCCCGAAGCCAGCCCGGCTAAAAAAGGCGTGTATTGGTCGGACTGGTTCAACCAGGACCTGACCTTGATCGGCAGCAAAGACATCAGCTTCGGCCCCAAGCCGCAGGACGACGTGTACCTGGAATACGAGTACTTCGGCCGCAAGGGGCCTTTCGAGCTGTACGGCTACATCGACGTGCCGAAGATCCTCACCATCGGTAACAGTAATGACAAAGGCGTGTGGGACCATGGCTCGCCGGTGTTCATGGAGCATGAGCCGCGTATTTCCATCGACTACCTGGCGGGGCGCAGCCTGGCCATCGGCCCGTTCAAGGAATGGTACGTGGCGTTCGACTGGATCTACGACCACGGCAGCAACAAGGACAACCGCGCCAACACCCTGTACAGCGGCCTCGGCACCGACATCGACACCCACTCGCGGGTCAACCTGTCGGCGAACTTCTACGGGCGTTACCAGTGGGAAAACTACGGCGCCAGCAATGAATATTCCTGGGATGGCTACCGCGCGCAGATGAAGTACATCGTGCCCATCAGCAGTTTCGACAACGGTGCCTCGCTGACCTACATAGGCTTCACCAACTACGATTTCGGCTCGGACCTGCACAAGGACAACCCGGCACGCACCGCCAATTCCCTGGTGGCAACCAACGTGCTGCTGTACTCGTTCACGCACCTGCGCTTCACCCTGGTCGGTCGTTACTTTCATAACGGCGGCAACTGGGAGGATGGCAGCGAGCTGAACTTTGGCGAGGGCAACTTCCGCGCCCGCTCCGACGGCTGGGGTTACTACGCCGGCGTGGGCTATCAATTCTGATCAAGGAGCATTCGATGAAAGCGTTTACCCGTCTGTCACTGGCCATCGGCCTGGCGCTGCTGCCCCACGTGGTGCTGGCTGATACACCGGCGCCGATCAAGCCCAAGGTGATGCTGATCACCATGTTCGCCCCCGAGGCGCAAACCTGGATCGACCGCCTGGCGCTCAAGCAGGAAGTGCGCGTGCCGGGCCTGTCGGCCGAATACCCGGTGATCCGCTGCAACACCGAGGACGTCTGCCTGCTGGTCACCGGCATGGGCCAGACCAACGCCGCCGCGTCCACCCTGGCACTGGCCCTGTCGCCCAAGTTCGACCTGCGCCAGAGCTATTTCCTGATCGCCGGAATCGCCGGCATCAGCCCCAAGCACGGCACCCTCGGCACGGCGGCGTGGGCGCATTACCTGGTGGAATTCGGTACCCAGTGGGAGCTGGACTCGCGGGATGCGCCCA
Organism: Pseudomonas sp. 13B_2.1_Bac1; assembly: GCF_025466155.1. Classification (NCBI taxonomy): domain Bacteria; kingdom Pseudomonadati; phylum Pseudomonadota; class Gammaproteobacteria; order Pseudomonadales; family Pseudomonadaceae; genus Pseudomonas; species Pseudomonas sp. 13B_2.1_Bac1. The sequence goes on from NZ_JANLOH010000068.1 coordinate 92,885, forward strand.
AGGACTGGCCAACCGGCTATATCGGCATCAACACCAAGGGGCCCAACGAGAAACCACCGTTGGACTACAAGACCGAAGTGTTTGAGCTGAACCCGAAGCTGCAAGCCAAGGCGTTTGCGCTGTCACAAAAAGTCGAGCTCACGGAAAGCAAGGAATCCAGCGCCTGGCGCAAACACTACCCCGCCGCGCCAGCCAACCAGCCGCCGCAGGTCACCCGCTGCGACACCCTGGCGGGTAACACCTGGTTCTCCGGCACGCGCCTGGGCGAGCGCGCCGAAGTCTGGACCCAGTTGCTCACGGACAATAAAGGCGAGTACTGCACCACCCAGCAGGAGGACAACTCCACCTACGAGGCCCTGCTGCGCGCCAGTCGCGAAGGGTTGGTGGATATCCAGCGCCTGGCGGTGGTGCGTGCCGGTTCCGATTTCGACCGCCCTTATCCGGGCTACAGCGAAGTGGACAACCTGCTGAAGTACGCCGATCAAGGCGGTTTTGTACCGGCGCTGGAGAACCTGTACCGCACGGGCAACCCGCTGGTGCAAGCGATCCTGAAGAACTGGTCGGCGTGGGAAAAAGGCGTCCCCGAAGCCTGACGAGCGTTGACTTGTGGGGGGCTGGCTTGCCTGCGGTGGCGGTGGGTCAGCCAGCTTCGCCGCTACTGGTCCACCGCCTTCGCGGGCAAGCCCGCTCCCACAGTGAAGCTGCGCCAGACACGGGACTCAGGCCTGCACTTGATCAGTGTGGGAGCTGGCTTGCCTGCGAAGGCGGTGGGTCAGCCAGCTTCGCCGCTACTGACACTCCGCTTTCGCGGGCAAGCCCGCTCCCCCAGTGAAGCTGCGCCAGACACGGGACTCAGGCCTGCACTCGATCAGTGTGGGAGCTGGCTTGCCTGCGAAGGCGGTGGGTCAGCCAGCTTCGCCGCTACTGATCCACCGCCTTCGCGGGCAAGCCCGCTCCCACAGTGGAACTGCGCCAGACACGGGATTCAAGCCTGCACCCGATCAGTGTGGGAGCTGGCTTGCCTGCGATGGCGGTGGGTCTGCCAACTTCACCGCTACTGATCCACCGCCTTCGCGGGCAAGCCCGCTCCCACAGTGGAGCTGCGCCAGACACGGGACTCAGGCCTGCACTCATCCCCCTTTTTTTAGCGTGTCAGGGCAGGAGGATGATCTTGTCTGCACTGCCCTGGTTCACGTCTTGATAGCACTGCACACCGTCGGCCAGCGCCACTTCGCGCAGGCCGGTGGGCAGCGGCAGCAGGCCTTCGTCGAAGAAGCGTCCGAACTGCTCGAGCATCACCGCGCATTGCTCGCAGTTGTAGAGCAACGAATTGATCCCCACTACCGAGCCACCCTTGCGGTACAGGGCCAGGGCCGGCAATTGCACGTGGCCGTCCACCGGCGCGGCGATGATCGCGATGCGACCGAATGGCGCCAGGCCCGCCACGGCCGCCGGCAACCAGAAACCGGTGGTGTCGAAAATCACATCGGCACCGCCCTTGAACACCGCGTTCACCTGCGCGCCCAGCTCGTCCGGCGTGCCCAGGGCAATCGCGTCAACACCTTGCGCCTGCAACACCTCGACCTGCTCGACCTTGCGCACCGCCGCCAGCACCTGGGCCCCGCGAATTTTCGCCAAGGCCAACGCTGCGCTGCCGACCGCACCATTGGCGCCGATCACCAGCAGCCGCGTGCCTTTGCCGACACCGCTGCGTTCCAGGGCGTCCCAGGCGGTGGTGTACGGCACGCCAAGGCTTGCGGCCTGGGCAAAACTCAAGTGGCTGGGTTTATGCGCCACGCCCTTGGCGGACACGGTGAGGTACTCGGCGTGGGAACCATCGGCGAAAAAACCCAGGTCGCGTCCGGTGCCCCACACGGCCTGACCGACCAGCGCCTGCGGCCCCTGCACCACCACACCGGCAAAATCGCGGCCCGGAATGCGCGGCAAGGTGGTGTAGGGGAAGCGGCCGAGCACGTTTTTTACATCGCTGGGGTTCAGGCCCGCGGCCTTGATCTGGACCAGAACTTCACCGGCCGCCGGTACCGGGGTGGCGACGTCGACGAAACCCAGGGCGTTAAGATCGCCGGTGGCGGAAAACTGCAGTGCTTTCATGACGCAATCCTTAGGAGGGAAAGAAAATCAGGACAACCAACCGCTGACCAGCTGCCGCCCCATGGGCCAGAGCTGCTCGCCGAGCAGCATGCCCATCAGGCCCACCAGGGCGATGGCCGGCGGCGCGGGCGAGCGGAAATCCAGCGCGCCGTAAATCACGCCGACAAACAGGCCGATGGCGAGGGAGATCAGGTAGTTCATGGGGGCTGCGCCTCAGGGGGTTGATAGGCTCAGTGTAGAGAGCCCATTTCTGAAGCATCGGCCAAGTGCTTCAGGATTTCGGCCAACCCCTCAGCCGACGTATTGCGAAGGCGCTACACCGAGTTCGCGGCGAAACATGTCGCTGAAACTGCTCGGCGAGTACCCAAGCGAACGTGCGATCGCACTGACAGACTGGCCCTGGATCAACTCCGCCACCGCCGTGGCCAGCTGCACCTGGCGGCGCCACTCGGCAAAGCCCATGCCCAGGTTGTGCTGGAACAGCCGCGCCAAAGTGCGCACGCTGGCACCGGCCGTGTCCGCATGCTGCTCGAAGGGGATTTCCAGGGACGGCTCGGCCATCACCGATTGGCACGCGTTGATCAGGCGTCGGTCGGCCTCGACCGGCATGGCGATGCGGATCTGCGAGCGACGCGCCCGTTGCAGCTCCAGCAGCGCCAGGCCGACCACCGCGTCGTAATACGCGGCGTCACCGCTGTCGCCCTGCTCCACCAGCGCGACGATCAGCTCACGCAGCAGCCCGCCAACCTCAATCACCTGAACCTGGCTGTCCAGCGTCGCCGCCAATGATGGACGCAGGTAGATATTGCGCATCTGCAGGTCCGACACCACCCGGATCCCGTGCTCCACCCCAGGCGGCAACCACACGGCACGCTGGGGCGGCACCACCAGGGCTTCGCGAGGGGTCTCGACCCACATCACGCCGCTCATGGCGTAGAGCAATTGTCCCCAGTCGTGACTGTGCGGCTCCACGTACAACCCACGCGGGTAAGTACGCGCCAACGGCTGCACGGGGACGGCGTGATCACTGAGGTCGGGGGGCGCAGCCAGGGCCATGGGGAGCACATCAATCAAGGGTGAGTCGCCATGGTAATGACCACCGCTCGACAATCCGAGTGAATTTTTAGCGCCCACGAGGATCACTTGCTTTACACCACCAGGGTTGATGGGCCAATGAATAACGCAAAACTGTTCGTGATCGACTACAGCCTCCATGGCGAGCCGAAGTCATTCATCATCCGCCTGGAAAAGCTCGACACCCTGGAAGCCTGGCATTGGGCAAGCTGTGATGCCGGCGTGGGCCGTATCGGCCGTTTCGCCCGTGAGCAGGTCAAGAAGACCAGCCGGGAGCAGGCCGAGAAGTTCGGCATTACCAACGTGCAATGGCGCCGCTCGGATGCGCGCGCTCAGGCTTGATCAGGGAGAAAACCATGGATTCAATCAATGGCAGGGCGCGCATTGATTACACCCGCGACACTTTGTTCGGGCCGCTGGCCAAACAGGCCGAGTGTCAGGTGAGCTTGCAACACTCGCCAGGCTGGCTGGTGCTGAAGGTTTTCCAGCCATTGCCGGATGATCTGCATGACGCGCAAACCGTGGTATTTGCGCTGGAGGGCCGCCGTACCAGCGGCGTGGTGAAAGACCGTCAACGCCTGCCCGATCATAGCCTGCGGCTCGAACTCGAACGCCAGTGACCGCAGAAACTGCGTAGGAGCCGGCAAGCCGGCGATGGCGAACTCAAGATTCGTGCAGTCCTTGGGGGCGCATCGCCGGCAAGCCGGCTCCTACGGGGGTTAGCCTTTAGCCGACTTGGCGCATTCGCAGCCAGTGGCCGCCGCACACGGCTCGCCATGAGCATGATGCTCGGCACAGCCCTGGCAGCAATAGCCCTTGCCGTCCTTCATTACCGCATCAGCTCCCAGCACACACTTGCAGTGTGGGCAGGCACAGGTTTTATCGGGCATGGTCAGACTCCTTCTTCATGGTCGTCCCGGTGCGGCGAGCGCCGGCACCTTAAGCAGTGACTGCGGCCCGCCGTCGATGGTTCAAACCATCAGTCGGTGCGCGTATTGCTGCGGTACATGAACACCAACGCCAGGGCCAGACACGCCATTGCAACGATCCGGGCGCCCGACAATTCGATCGCCGGGTTGCCCAGCCAGCCGAAGTTGTCGATCAGCATGCCCATGCCCAGTTGGCCGAGGATCACCGCAACGGTGGCGACCGCCGTACCGACCACCGGCACCGCGCCGACCATCACCATCATGTACACCACACCGAACAGCGCGCCGGTCAGTTGCCATTTAGGCACGTCCAACAAGGTCACGGGATAGGCCGGTTCGAAGAACAGAATCATCAGCGCGGTAACAATCGCCCCGACCACAAAGGTCACCAGGCTGCCGCGCAATACACCCACCGCCTGGCCCAGGCGACCATTGATCGCCGCCTGCACGCTCAACACCGCCCCTGCGGCAATCACCAGTACCAATAACAGAATCAGATTCATCGCCTTAACCTCGTGCAATCAAAACAAGTGCCACCACAATCAACGCCAGGGCAATCCAGCGCTCGCCATTCACGCGCTTGCGCGCCGTGCCGAACCAGCCGAAATGGTCGATCAGCACGCTCTTGCCGACCTGGCCCGACAGAATCGCGATCATGGTCATGGCAATCCCGATATGCGGCGTGGCCAGGGTCAGCACCACCACGTACATCGGCCCCAGGAAGCCGCCGATCAATTGCCAACGCGGCAACTCGGACAGGGCCGGGCCCTTTTGCGGGCCGCTGAACAACAGCAGCAAATACAGGATCGCCGAGCCGACGCCGAAGATGCTCAAGGTTGCCCACAAATGCCCGACTTGCACGCCCAGCGGCCCGAGCAGGCCGGCTTCGACCGACAGCCCCATACCGGCCAGGATCACCAACGGCAACAACAGCAGCCGCAGGAGGTTTTTTTTCGACTTGGCTTGCGCCACGCCCTCGATAGAACTTGCTTGCATACATCACCTGCACATCAACAAAGGATTGGATGACGCGCATTATCCGGTGGTCGTCCTGTGCGATAAATGGGAGCATACGGACAACACCTTTGCGCATTACGCACAACCTGGAGGCATGATGCAGGGCTTGAATGAATTGAGTTTCAAGGCGCTACGCCTGTTCGTCGCGGTGCTGGACCATGGCAGCTTTTCGGAAGTGGCACGCCGCGAGAGCCTGGCACCCTCCTCGATTTCCCGGCAGATCCAACTGATGGAACAGGCCCTCGGCCAGCAATTGCTCTATCGCCACACCCGCGCGGTCAGCCCTACCGAGGCCGGGCGTTTGCTGGGACGCCACGCGCGCTTGATGCTGGAACAACTCGAAGCCGCCGGCCAAGCACTGCAGGAGCAGGAAAGCGAACCCAGCGGCCTGGTGCGCATCAACGCGCCGATGGTCTTTGGCCAGCGCCACCTGGCACCGTGGCTGGGCGAGTTGTGCCGGCGCTACCCGAAGCTGCAACTGGATATCCAGCAGACCGACACCTACGTCGACCCGCTGCAAGACGGCACCGACCTGATGTTTCGCATCGGCGTGCTCAACGACTCCAGCATGCAGGCACGCATCTTTGCCCCGCAGCGCTTTCGCCTTGCCGCCAGCCCCGCCTACCTGGCCCTGCATGGCACGCCCACCCACCCTGACGAACTGATCGACCACCAGTGCCTGGCCTACAAGGGCATCACCGGCCAGCAACGATGGTTCTTCCGCAAGGGCCAGGGCGACTGGAAGCCCTACAGCGTCAAGGGCCCGATCACCGGTAACCACGCCGACACCCTCACCCACGCTGCCGAGCAAGGCCTGGGCCTGGTGGTGTTTCCCTCCTGGTTGATCGGCGAAGGCCTGCGCGCCGGCACGCTGCAGGCGGTGCTGACGGACTATGAGGTGGCGACCACCCTGGAGCCCCAGCAGATCGCCGCGTTGTGGCCGGGGAGCCGGCGGTTGTCGCTGAAGGTGCGCACGGTGATCGATTACTTCGTGGAGTGTTTTGGCAGCGTGCCGTATTGGGATCGGTGAGGCGGGTTGAGTGTGCAGGACGTCGCTGCTGCGGATTTTTCCCACCCAATGAGGTAGGCCCGTTCTGTTTTTTCGGGCCAGCATTTTCCAGCACGGCAGGCTCGGGCAGACTCCCAGCAGATCTTTTTTTTGGGGAAACGCCATGGAAGTCGTGCATTACAAGAAGGTGCGGTCTGAACGGGCCATTGCAGCCAGCGGACCCACAGGTTGCCCAATACACGTCCCTGGCAATCCTGGTTTAAATCATCCCAATGGCCCCGCAGGCTTGATCAAAACACCCACTGGCCAATCAACCACGCATTCGCCCCGCTGATCACCGCAAACAGAAACCACGCCAGCATCCTGGTCGGCAGCCGATTGACGAACGGTCCCATCAGTTGCTTGTCGCCGGTCATGCGAATCAGCGGGTACAGCGCAAATGGCAACTGCAGGCTGAGCACCACCTGGCTGAGGATCAGCAATTTGCCGATGGCGTCGTCGCCCATCAGCCATACGCCCAGGAACGCCGGGATCAGCGCCAGTCCACGGGTTATCAAGCGACGTTGCCAGCAAGGGATGCGCAGGTTGAGATAGCCCTCCATGATCACTTGCCCGGCGATGGTGCCGGTGAAGGTCGAGCTTTGCCCAGACGCCAGCAAGGCGACGCCGAACAGGATGCTGGCGAAGGCACCGCCCACCAGTGGGTCCAGCAGGTGATAGGCGTCCTGGATCTCGACCACATCGGTGTGCCCGGTTTTGTGGAAGGCCGCGGCGGCGAGGATCAGGATCGCCGCATTGACCAGCAACGCCAGGGCCAGCGAGCCGATGGTATCGATCCGGGCCAGCTTCACCGCGTCCTGTTTGCTGGCGAGGTCTTTGCCGATCAGCCGGGTTTGTACGATCGAGCTGTGCAGGTACAGGTTGTGCGGCATCACCGTGGCCCCCAGGATGCCGATGGCCAGGTACAACGGCGCGGCGTCGCTGATGGCCGACAATGAGGGCGTGAAGCCGCTGAACACGTCGGGCCAGTAAGGCTTGATCAGCACCAGCTCGATGAAGAAACACACGCCAATGGTCGCCACCAACGCCAGCATGATCGCTTCCAGGCGGCGAAAGCCCCGGTTTTGCAGGGCGAGGATCAGCAAGGTATCAAAGGCAGTGATGACGATGCCGGTTGTCAGTGAAACCCCCAGCAGCAAGTGAAACGCCAGGGCACAGCCAAGCACTTCGGCGAGGTCGGTGGCGATGATCGAGACTTCCGCCAGCAGCCACTGGGTGCGTGCCGAACGCGGGCTGTAGCGCTCGCGGCACAGTTGCGCCAGGTCCTTGCCGGTGGCGATGCCCAGCCGCGAGCACAGGCACTGCACCGCCATCCCGGCGAGGCTGGCCAGCAGCACCACGAACAACAAGTTGTAGCCGTAGCGCGACCCGGCCTCGATGGCCGTGGCCCAGTTGCCCGGGTCCATGTAGCCGATGGAGATCAGCAGCCCGGGGCCGGCAAACATGAGGATGCGCTTGAAGAACGACGCGTTGGGATCAACGGCAACGGAGCCGGCCACTTCCGGTGGGCAGAATGGAGCGGTAGCGATTTTCGGCAGGCTGAATTTCACGCGGTATCCCAGGCAAACACACAAGACAAGGGCGCAGCTTATCAGTCGGATGCGACCGTGCGCATCACCGTGTCCCGAGGCAGGTCAAACGTTTCGACCACCTGCACCACCAGGTCGATCTCCTGGTTCAGCGCTTCACGCTCCATGCGTTGGCGAATCAGCCCGACCACCAGCACCGCCAGGGTGGTGATCGAATACGCCGGGCCGGAAAACGCACGCACCCCGCTCACCAACAGCATGGCGGCGGCCAAGGCCTGGCCCACCACCGGGATCGCCGTGGCGCCCCCCCGGCGCAGGATAAACCCGGTCAATCCGGCCAGTGCCGTCCCGCTCAACGCCGCCGTGGCCGAGCGGCCGACATCGAAACGGCTGAACACGCCCTGCTCCTTCTGCGCTGCCGCCTTGAGTTCAGCGTCGAACACTTGGCGGTCGGCCGTGCTCAGCTTGGCCTTGTACTGCTCGATCAGTTTTTCCGCGACTCGTGCTTCGACATCAGCCAAAGCCACCGTCTCCAGTGGCTCATCGAACTTGATCCCCAGGCGCTGCGCGACATCTTCGGCGATCTGGCGGTAATTCACGCCATGGCCACGGGCCAGGTTCATGAAGCTGTCGCCGCCCATGCGCTGCAACTCGATGGCCAGCTTCAGCGGCTCGCGTACCGTGGCATCGATCGAGGCACTGCGTTTTTGCGCCATCAACTCGGCGAGGAACTTCACTTCTTCCGGCCGCGCCTGCACCAGGGCCGGGAACAGGTCTGCGTCCTCCTCGGCAAAGCGCACCTCGCTGCTGCGCTGGTCGGCGCGGATCATGCCGCGCCGCTCCTGCAACAGGTCGGTGTACTGCACCACGGTCTGCAACTGCGGCCAGTAGGCGGCGTGATCGAAGCTGGCCAGGTGCACATTGGTGACCTTGGCCTTGAGCGCCGGAGTTACCGGGATCGCGTAACGACCAATGCAGCGCTCGGTGTCGGGCTTCATCGCCAGGGCCCAGTCCTTGCTCGAGTGACAGTTGATCACCCGTCCCTTGAGCGGCGCCGAGACCTCGTCCCACGGGCTCGACGTACAGATCGCGCCGCCCATCAGCAGCAGGTTGTCCAACGGCAGCTCGCGAGCGGTTTCGGGGTTGGCCAACACACTCTTGACCAGAATGCGCGCGCCCAGGGAGTGGCCGATCAGGTTGATACGCCGCACTTGCAGCGCTTCCCCGTGCAGGTAACCGGCGAGTTCCGGCAGCAGGCTCCTGGCCACTTCGTCGACCCGGGCCTCGACACTTTTGTAGTGGTCGAGGAAATAGGCAATCGCCTTGCCCACCCCCACCGTCGCCGCGCCGAGGCTGCCACCGCCAAGCATCGCGGTGATCACGTCCTTGAACGGCGCAAACAGGTTTTCCAGGAAATGCCCCGCCGGCCAGAACAGCATCAGGTTGGTCGAGCCTTCGATCGCCGCCAACTGTTGCTTGAAATTGCCCAGTTGTTGCTGATTGAAGAACGCCGAATAACCGTGGACATAGAGATTGAGCACCTCCCCCTGCGGCTCGCCACACAACACGAACGTGGGCTTGCGAGTGCGGTGCATTTCATCCCACTGGTGCTGCATGGGGCGGTGACTCCGGGTGACAAGGGACGGCGATAGTAACAAAGGGTGAGACTCAACGCCGTACCGCTGGGGGGAAAGGCACCAGGTTAGCGCCCTCCTCCTTTCAGAACATCGACGCCGCCTTGGATTTGGCCAGGTAGCGCGCCGGTGAATCCCCCAGGTTGCGGCGAAATACCGAAGTGAACGCGCTGGAACTGCTGAAACCCAGCTCAAAGGCCACATCGGTGATCGACGAGCCGTGACTGAGCCGCGCCGTGGCCTCCAGCAGGCAGACCTGCTGGCGCCACGATACAAAGGTCATGCCAGTGCACTCCCGGAAGTTACGCGTAAAGGTGCGCCGGCTCATGCTCGACCAATCGGCCATTTCGCCGATGGAGATTTTCTGCGTCGGCGCTTCGAGAAACCGCTGACAAGAACGGGACAGCCGCGATTCGGAGGGCAACGGGGCGCTGAGCGGCAGCTCGGGCATGGCGCCGATCTCATCGATCAACAGGGTCAGCACGCAGCGGTCCCTGACACTCGGCGACGCCGACGGCCCGATGGCCAACGCCGCTTCCAGCAAATGCCGCAGCAGCGGCGACACCCCGAACACCTGGCAGTAATTCTGCAAACCGGCACGCTCGGCCGCATCGTCGTCCAGGTAGGTGTTGAGCATCACCACATCGCCGCGCATGTGCATCTCATGCGCCACCCCGCCCGGCACCCAGATCGCCCGTTGCGGCGGGACCACCCAGTTACCCAGGTCGGTGAACATCTTCAGCGCCCCCGTCGAGGCATAGGCGAACTGTCCCCGACGATGGGTGTGGCGTGGAAACACCGTGCCGGACGGGTACTCCCGCAGCGTCACCACCGCTTCGGGGCTGTCGAGTTCGTAAGGGGAAAAAGTGAAGGTCGGCGGCATGGCCCGATTTTGTCAAAGTATGACCTGACATAGCAAGCGGGCCATTACTCTGCCACCTAGAATCGTTGCTCCCCAAGTTGGGTTCATATCGAAGGGATACTCGGAAAATGACGATCAAAAACTACTTGGACGTACGAGTAGATGGCGCGGTTTTGATGGTGGGACTCAACCGCCCGCAGAAGCGCAACGCCATGTCTCTCGAGGTCATGCATGAACTGCGCGAGACCTTCAGCAACCTGCCTGAAGGCATTGGTGCCGCCGTGCTCTACAGCACCAGCCAGCACTTCTGCACGGGGCTGGACCTGTCGGAAATCCGCGACCAATCGGTAATCGACAACGTCCAGGCCTTCCGTGAGTGGCATAAAACCTTTGAACTGATCCAGTTCGGCAAAGTGCCGGTCGTGGCCGCCATTACCGGTGCGGCCATCGGCGGCGGCCTGGAAATCGCCACGGCCTGCAGTATTCGCGTGGTCGATGACAGCGCGTTCTTCTCGCTGCCCGAAGCCATGCGCGGCCTGTATGTGGGCGTCGGCGCCTCGGTGCGCTTCCCGCGCATCGCCGGCATCGCCCTGATGACCGACATGATGCTCACCGGCCGCACGCTCTACGCCAAGGAAAGCTACGAGCGCGGCGTGGCGCAGTACCTGGTCCCGGTCGGCCAGGCGGTGCTCAAGGCGACTGAACTGGCGCACAAGATCGCCGGCAACTTGCCCATGACCAACTACGCGGTCACCCACGTGCTGCCACGCATCGTGGATCAGAGCCAGCAGGACGGCCTGATGACAGAAGCCTTGATTGCTGCAGTGGTGTCCTCCGACACCCGCACACAGGATCGCCTGGCGGATTTCCTGGATCGCAAGAAGGACAAGATCCAGACCGCCCCGGCGGTGTAACTCGCGGTCGTGAATGTTGCCGAGCTTAATCGGCAAACCATGGATGGCCTTCACAATTCACTATCAACCCGGTGAAACCATGTTTCAGCACAGCACTCAAGACGATCTTTATCGCAGCAATGACGCCGCCGATGAACGATTGATCAAAATCGAACGCAGCTGGCACAAACGCGCACAGATCAAGCTCGATTCCCAACGCCCGGATATCCAGCTCGACCTGCAGGCCCCGGACTTTCTCGAGGCCCTGTTACCTTTCGCCCATGACCCGCACTACCAGCACTACCCCCACGCGCTGAAACTGCTGATCCTGTCGGCGGGCTGGGTGATCTACAACCAGAAAACCATCGCCATCGAAACCGAGATCATCTGCCCGTCCTGCATCGACCTGCTGCAACTGGGCTCGCGCCTGAGCTCAGCGAGCGCCGCGACCATTTCCGAAACCCTGGCGGATGAGGCCTACCACACGCTGTTCTCGATCAACATGTGTGAATTGGCGATTACCCAGCGCGGCATGCGCATCAAATGGCCGGAGCTGGAATTGACCCGCCACTTGAGCCAGGCCCAGGCCACGATGTCCGAGGCGGACTTCAAGATCTACCGCCTGGCCTTCTCGCTGGTGTCGGAGACCTTCATCAGCGACTACCTGGCCGACCTCAGCGACGCACCCGAGATCCAACCGGTGTTCCGTCACGTCGTGGCCCTGCACAAAAAAGACGAGCTGGTGCACAAGCACATCTTCCCGCTGTTCGTGCAGCAGGTGGTCGGCGACTTCACCGCGCAACAAACCACCTTGTTTACCCGCGGCATCGCCAACTCGATCCGTATTTTCCCGATGCGCGAGATTTCCGCGTGGCGAATCATCCTGCCGCAACTGCTCGAAGTGTTCGGCGATCGCTCGCTGCTGCTGCCCACCCAATTCATCGAGACCGGTGAAGCGGACTACTCGGCCATGCCCGAGATCCTCAATTCGATTGGCATACACCCAGCCTCGGTGCTGCCTGAGTTGCAGTTGATGCCGGAACCGGTAACCACCGTTTGAACACCAGCGTGCCGCTGACCAATACAAATTCAATAGAGTAAATCTTATGTGTGGATACATTGGCGTCTTTGCCAAACACCCTCGTGCGTTCAACCCGAACATGTTCGATGCAGCCCTGCGCGCCATCCATCATCGTGGCCCGGACAGCTCCAGCCAATGGTTCGACCCCAAGGGCCAGGCCGCTTTCGGGTATGTGCGCCTGGGCCTGGTCGGGCTGGGCAATGGCACCCAGCCGATCGTCGCCGATGAAGGCGACCTGGTGATGATGGTCAACGGCGAGTTCTATGACTATCAGCGCATTCGCGCAGAGCTGGAGGGTTACGGTTGCCGCTTCAAGACCTCCTCCGACAGCGAAATCGCCATGCACCTGTACCGCCGCCACGGCGTGCGCGGGCTCAAGCAACTGCGCGGCGAGTTCACCATCCTGATCTTCGATCGCCTGCGCAGAAAGCTGTTTGCCGTGCGTGACCGGGTCGGCGTCAAGCCGCTGTACTACACCGAGCATGAAGGCGCCTGGTACTTCGCCTCCGAAATCAAGGCGCTGCTGGCAGCCGGTGTGCCGGCGCAGTGGGACCACGAAGCCTACGCCAGCCGTGGCTTTATCCTGCGCGACCGCACGCTGTTCAACAATATTCGCAGCGTCAAGCCGGGTTGCTGGATCATCGCCGACGAAAGCGGCCTGCAGACCGAGCAGTACTGGGACTGGGACTTCCCCGACGCGCAGGACACCGAGCAGCGCAGTGAAGCCGAGATCATCGACACGCTGCGCAGCACCATCGAGGAGTCCGTACGCCTGCGCCTGCATGCCGACGTACCGGTCGGCGTCTGCCTGAGCGGCGGGCTGGACTCCTCGGCAATGCTGGGCATCGCCACCGAGCTGACCGGCCAGCCCCTGCAGGCCTTCCACTTGTCCTTCGAAGGCGAGCAGGCCTACGACGAACGCCAATACGCCGAAGTGGCTGCCCGGCATAACCGCGCCCACCTCAATGTGTTGTCCGTGAACTCCTCCGACATGGCGGACAACTTCGAAAACGCGCTGTGGCACGCCGAGATGCCGTTCGCCAACGCCCACAGCGTGGCCAAGTACCTGCTGTGCAAGTTCGTGCAGGGCCAGGGCATGCGCGCGGTGCTGACCGGCGAAGGCGCCGACGAAGTCTTCGGCGGCTATCCGCACTACCGCCGCGACATGCTGCTGTACAACCACGAACACCAGGACCCGGCGGTGATCGCCGAACTCACCCGACGCCTGCACAGCAGCGAAGATCGCTACCTGCCCGGCGGCAAGAATGGCGTGAAGTGGGTGCAGGACGAACTCGGCCACGGCGTGTCGTGGCTGCAGACCCAGTCCGCGTTGTTCGGCCCGCTGGCACAGCTGTACACCGATGAGTTCCGCGAGCGTTTCTGCGACGTGGATGCCTATCGCCAGTTCTACGACCGCCTGAGCCCCCGCGCGCTCGAAGGCTGGGAGCCGGTCAACCGCTCGCTGTACATGGTCGCCAAATCCAGCCTGCCGAACGTGGTCCTCACCTCCCTGGGCGACCGCATGGAAATGGCCGGCAGCCTCGAAGGCCGCCCGCCGCTACTGGACCACCAAGTGATCGAAGCCGCCTGCCGCCTGCCGGTGAACATGAAAGTGCGCGGCGCCACCGAGAAATACGCGCTGCGCGAAGCCATGCGCCCGTATGTGCCGCAGGCGGTGCTGGATCGCAAGAAACAGTATTTCCGCGCGCCGCCGGCGTCCGAAAGCCCGCAGTCGAAGCTGTTCGAAATGATCCACGACGTCCTGAGCGGCCCGGCCTTGAGCAACGTACCGTTCTTCGATCCGCGTAAAGTGCGCGCCTTGCTGGCTACACTGCCCAGCCTGTCGCCGGCCCAACGTGCTTCGGCCGACAACCTGCTGATGGAAATGGCCGGGCTGTGCCTGATGCAACAACGCTTCGCCCTGAACTGATTTGCACGCGGCGCACCGTGATTGCGGTGTGCCGCCTGACCCAAGGAGGGTCCATGCTGAAAAAACATTTGTCACTCGCCGTTCTCGTCACCCTGGTCTGGGGGGTGAACTTCCCTATCACTAAACTGGGCCTGCGCTCGATCGATCCGTTTGTGCTCACGGGCATCCGCTTCGCCCTCGCCGCCTTGCCGCTGGTGTTCTTCATCAAGCGCCCGGCCGTGAAGTTCAGCTATGTGGCCGCCTACGGCTTTATTTTCGGGCTGGGCATGTGGGGCGTGATCAACTACGGGATCCAGGTGGGCGTGAGCCCCGGCATTGCCTCATTGATCATTCAGCTCAGCGTGTTTTTCACCATGGGTTGGGGCTTTGTGTTGTTCAAGGAAAAAATCCGTGGCGCGCAGATGCTCGGTGCACTCCTGGCCCTGATCGGCCTGGCGGGGATCATCTCCACCCAGGAGGGCAACCACGCGGTACTCGGGGTTATGCTGATCGTGCTCAGCGCGGTGGCCTGGAGCGTGGGCAACGTGATCATCAAGAAATCCGGGGTCAAGGAGATCTTCTCGTTCATGGTGTGGGCCAGCCTGATCCCACCGATCCCGCTGTTTCTCACGGCCTGGCTGATGCACGGCAGTGCGCCGTTCGAAAGCCTGCAGGCGAGCCTCGACCTGACGGCGATCCTGTCCATCCTGTTCCAGGTCTACCTGGCCACGCACTTCGCCTACTGGGGCTGGAACTCGCTGCTCAAGCTATACCCGGTGTCCACCGTGGCGCCGCTGTCGTTGCTGATTCCGGTGTTCGGGATCACCAGTTCGATGCTGATTATCGGCGAGCGTATTTCCACGCCGAACCTGATTTCGATCGGCATCATCATCGCCGGGCTGGCCGTGGGGCTGTATCGCAAGCCAGCGAACCTTGCACCTGTAGAGCCGCAGCCGATTGTGCATATGGATAGATAGTCATGGCATGAATTCGGGATTTTGTTCGCCCATCCAGTGCTCTAGCCTGGGTCCGGTCTTGTACTGAACCCAAGGAAACACCATGAGCACGCCCGAATTCTTTGTCACCCCAGGCTATGGCGACTACCTGCGCGAGCACCTGCACTACTCGCAAGCGGTAAAGGTCGGCAATCGCGTGGAAACCTCCGGCCAGGGCGGCTGGGACGATGAATTGCAGATCCCCGCCGACCTGGGCGAGGAAATCGCCCAGGCGTTTCACAACCTGGAGCGCACCCTGGCCACCGCCGGTGCCAGTTGGGAGCACGTGATCCACGTCAACTCCTACCACGTCGGCGGTTTCCCGCCCGAAGTCAACGAGGCGATGGTCAAGCGCTACCGCCAGTACATGCCCAACCATGCGCCGATCTGGACGCAACTGGGCGTCGAAGCGCTGGGCTTGCCGACCATGCGCGTGGAAATCCGCGTGACCGCGATCATTCCCTGACCCCGAACGTACCAATCACCCAATCGGCGAATACCTTGAGCCGCGCGCTCTGGTGCCGGTTGGGCGGGTAAAGAATATGCAGCGGTGTGGCCGGGCGTGACCAGTGCGGCAACACGCTGACCAGTTCGCCGGTGTCCACGTAGTGCTGCACGATTGCCTTGAAATGCTGCCCGACGCCCAGGCCGGCGAGCAGCATTTCCTTGAGGCCGTTGCCCTCGTTGGTGGAAAACGCGCAGTTTTCCACCTCGATGCGCGTGTCGCCCTGCTCGAAAATCAACGGCTCCGGCTTGCCCGAGCCAGCGAAGAAATAGCCGACGTTGTGGTGATGTTGCGCCAGGTCCTGCGGGGACACCGGTACACCTCGGCGCTCCAGATAAGCCGGCGCAGCGCAGGTGAGGTACTCAAGGTCCGTGACCTTGCGACCGATCATCGCCATGTCCTCCAGCTTGCCGGCGCGGATCACGCAATCAACCCCCTCCCCCACGATATTCACTGAGCGATCACTGATGCCCAGGGCAACCGTGATATCGGGATACTCGCGGTGAAAATCCACCAGCGCCGGAATCAACAGGCAATTGGCGAACGACGCCGGTGCGTCTACCCGTAAATGCCCGCTGGGCTTGAGGGTTTGCCCGCGCACGGCGCTGTCCACTTCATCCAGCTCTGCCACCAGGCGCCGGGCATGGCGGTAATACTCCAGCCCTTCGGACGTCGGCGCCAGCGCGCGCGTGGTGCGGTGCATCAACTTGATGCCCAGGTGCATTTCCAGGTCGTTGATCAACTTGCTGGCGGTGGAGCGCGGCAATCCCAACTGGTCGGACGCACGGCTGAAGGAGCCGGTTTCGACCACACGGACGAAGGCGCGCATGGCGAGAAGCTGATTCACGAGAGCGACACTTTAACGCATACCCGGCGCATGCCTTGGCGATTGCCAAACACCCTGCTGGACTTCAGCACGCGAAGTTTTCGATCTTGACCTGGCCGTCGGGAAACGTCGCGATAATTTCCAACTCGCCGCCCATCGCGCGGATGTAGTCACGCAACGTGCTGATGTACATGTCGGTGCGCCTTTCCATTTTGGAGACGGCGGCCTGGTTGATATTCAATATTTTCGCCAGGCTTTCCTGGCTCAACTGCTGAGCCTTGCGCAGTTCGTGCAGCGGCATTTCCTTGAGGTGTTGCTCAAGCAACTGCTCGGCTTCGGCACGCGCCTGCGGCGTCATGCGAGCTTGGAGTTCGGCGAATTTCTTAGCCACGGTTACGGCCCTCTTTACGCAATATTTCTAAATGCACGTCATACAGCTTTTCTGCCACGGCGACGTGCGTTTCATACCATCGATGTTGCCCGGTCTTATCACCGCCCATCAGTAACAACGCACATCGTCGCGGATCAAACGCGTACAACACCCTATAAGGCCGCCCCGCGTGCTGGATGCGCAGTTCTCGCAAGTTGCCGTGCCGAGAGCCCCTGATGTCGCTGCTGTGGGGAAAACTCAAACCCGGACCGAAGAGGCCCAGCAGATCAACGCTGGCCGACACCGAAACCTGCTCTTTTTCACCCAGATGTTCCCACCAGGCCCCGAATTCATCCGTGTATTCAATTTCCCAGCTCATGCAAATATGCCATCCAAGGAATATAAACTCAAGAGACTGAAAACTAGTAGATAAACTGGATGAGCTGCCACCCGCCGACCTCGGGAAATTGTTTGTACATCCTTCCTGCGTAGCGGCGGAATAGTGCTTGCGCAATAGAAATGGCGCCCCATGCACGGTAGCTCGCTGCAAAAACACAATTATCGAAATGTAAAAAGCGCTCTAATACCCGCCTGTTGACTGGTTTTGAAGATCCTGGAGTTCGCAATGCCCCATGAAGGCAACCTGTTACAAGCAGCCGTGGTGTTCCTGCTCGCCGCCGTGCTGACCGTGCCCCTGGCCAAACGCCTGCAACTGGGTGCGGTCCTGGGCTATCTGTTTGCCGGTGTGATCATCGGCCCCTCCGTGCTGGGTTTGGTCGGCAATCCGCAAAGCGTGGCGCAGTTCTCGGAGCTGGGCGTGGTACTGCTGCTGTTTATTATTGGCCTGGAGTTGTCGCCCAAGCGTTTGTGGGTGATGCGCAAGGCGGTGTTCGGGGTTGGCCTGGCCCAGGTGCTGTTGACCGGCCTGGTAATGGGGGCCGTGGCGTTGTGGCTGTTTGGCCAGCCCTGGAACAGCGCGATCGTGCTGGGCCTGGGCCTCGCGCTGTCGTCCACCGCGTTTGGCCTGCAGAGCCTGGCCGAGCGCAAGGAGCTGAACCAGCCCCACGGGCGCCTGGCGTTTGCCATCCTGTTGTTCCAGGACATTGCCGCGATCCCGCTGATCGCCATGGTGCCGCTGCTGGCCGGCAGCGATCATCCGACCACCGAGGCCCAGGGCCTGCAACACGTGCTGCAGATCCTCGGCAGCATCGCCGTGGTGATCATCGGCGGCCGCTACCTGTTGCGGCCGGTGTTTCGCATCGTCGCCAAGACCGGCCTGCGTGAAGTCTCCACCGCCACCGCGTTGCTGGTGGTGATCGGCACCGCCTGGTTGATGGAACTGGTGGGCGTGTCCATGGCCCTCGGCGCGTTCCTCGCCGGCCTGCTGCTGGCGGACTCGGAGTACCGTCACGAACTCGAATCGCAGATCGAGCCGTTCAAGGGCCTGCTGCTCGGGCTGTTTTTCATCAGCGTGGGCATGGGCGCCAACCTCAGCCTGTTGCTCAGCTCGCCGCTGGTGGTGATCGGCCTGACGCTGCTGCTGATCGGTCTGAAGCTGCCGCTGCTCTACGCCGTGGGCCGCATGGTCGGTGAACTCAACCGCGAAAGCGCGCTGCGCCTGGGCGTGGTGCTGGCGGCAGGCGGGGAATTCGCCTTCGTGGTGTTCAAGATCGGTCGCGATCAGGGCCTGTTCGAACCGCACCTGTACGACATCCTGGTGCTGACCATCACCCTGTCCATGGCCGTGACGCCGCTGCTGCTGTTGGTGTGCCCGAAGCTGTTCAAGCCCAAGGTCAAGCCGGTGGAAGTGCCCGAGGAATACCGCACCATCGAAAGCGATGCACCGCGCGTGGTGATCGCCGGCATGGGCCGCATGGGGCAGATCGTGGCGCGGATCCTGCGTGCGCAGAACATCTCGTTCATCGCCCTCGACACTTCGGTGGAAACCATCGAGCTGACCCGCAGTTTCGGCGGCATGCCGGTGTTCTATGGCGACCCGCAACGCCCGGAAATCCTGCATGCGGCCAAGGTCGACCAGGCGGAATTCTTCGTGATCGCCATGGACGACCCGGAGATCAACATCAAGACCGCCGAGCTGGTGCGCAGCCTCTACCCGCACATGAAGATCATCGCCCGCGCGCGTAACCGCCAGCACGTGCACCGCCTGGTGGACTTGGATGCCTCGCCGGTGCGCGAGACCTTCTACTCCAGCCTGGAAATGAGCCGCCGTACCCTGGTGGGCCTGGGCTTGAGCCAGGCCCAGGCGGATGCGCGCATCACCCGTTTCAAAAATCACGACTTGCAAGTCCTCGCCGCCCAACACGCGGTGTACGACGATGCGGCCAAGGTCATGCAGACCGCCCAGGAAGCCCGTGCAGAACTGGCGCGACTGTTTGAGATGGATCGGCTCGAGGAGGAGTCCGACAAGGTGTAAGGCTTCGGATGAACGATATTGCGAAATTTCTGACAGAATATGCCGCAATTTCGTTCATCCCTGGAGCGCTTCATGGCCACTTTCACCAAGACCGCCGTCCTGCTGGCCCTTGCGCTTACCGCCGGCAGCGCCTTCGCTGCTGCCAAGCCTGCCACGCAAACCCTCTCCACCCTGGGCGGTAAGTTCACTTTCAGCCTGCCCAAGGCCTACGTCGCCGACACCCTGCCGGCCGGCAAGGCCGAAGATGGCACCGCCGACACCCAAGGCACGATGTACGCCAACCAGACCACGAAAAGCGTGGTGATCGTCGCCGAAACCGTGCGTAACGACGGGGTTACCATCCAGGACAACGACACGCAGTTCCTCGACGGCGCCGTGGCCGGCTTCGTCAAGGACCAGACCGCTGCACTGCCCGACTTCAAGAAACTCAGCGAGAAGAAACTCACGTTCAAGGGCCTGGGGTTGCGCCAGGTGGACAGCACCGCCACCCAGGGCGGCGGCAAGACCTTGAACTCCACTTTCCTCGGCGGTTCGGGCAACCATTTGCTGGTGATCCAGGCCATCTCGCGGGCCGATGATGTGAAGGGGCATGCGGAGTTGGTGAAGCAGATCACCGGCGGCAAGTGAGCCGATCTTCCTGACGCCACCAACAAATGTGGGAGCTGGCCAGCCAGCGCCCACACTTAGCCAACGTCAGTTCAGGCTTTTTTCCAGCCAAGCCTTCAGGTCCTGCACCTCCGCCTCGCTGATGGTATGCGGCATGCCCGGATAGCCATGAAACTCCGGCGTCAGCCCCAACCCCGTCAGCACCTCATTCGCGCGCGTCGCCGACGTATACGGCAGCGCCTGGTCCAGGGTGCCGTGGCCGATAAAGATCGCCAGCTGTTTCAGGCGCTCATCGGGCTTCAGCTCGGCCTTGAGCACCGGCAACACGCTGCCACTCAACGCCGCAATCCCACGCACCAACGCAGGCTTACGCAAGCCCACCTCGTAGGACATGATCGCACCCTGGCTGAAACCGACCAGGAACACCCGGTCACTCTGGGTGTGGTATTTGGCGGTGGCCTGGGTCACGAAGTCTTCGAGCAGTGTGGCGCTGCGCTGCAAATCAGCGGTTTCGCCGTTGTACTCGCCGTCGCCCGGGGTCTTGGTAAACCAGCGAAAGCCATGCGGGTCGACCGGCATCGGCGCACGGGCCGACAGGTAGGTCCAAGTGGAGGGCAGCGCGTCCTTGATGCCGAACAGATCCTCCTCGTTGCTGCCGAACCCGTGCAGGAAAATCACCAGTGGCTGGTTGCGGGCATCGCCCTGGGTCTGTTCCAGGTATGAAAGCGGCAAATCGGTGTGCAGGCTGGTATCGGCCTGGGCGGTACCGGCCACCAGGGCCAGCGCCAGGGCAAACACTTTGAGCATGGGACGTTACCTCAGGGTTTGCGCAACAAATAAGTGTCCATGATCCAACCATTCTCCAGGCGCGCCGCCTTGCGCACCCGTTCAATTTCTCCAGCCACTTCGCTGACCTTGCCGCTGATCAGGATTTCATCCGGCGTGCCCAAGTAGGCGCCCCAATAAATATCCAGGCCTTGATCCGCCACGCTGCGGTAGGAATCTTCGGCGTCGAGCATCACCACCAGGGTATCGGCATCACTCGCCTGCCCTGCGGCCAAACGGCGCCCGGTGGTGATTTCGACGGACTTGCCGATGCGGTTCAGCGCCACCTTGTGCTGGGCCGCCAGGGCTTGCACGCTGGTGATGCCGGGGATGACTTCAAACTCAAAGTGGCAGCGGCCACTGGCCAGGATCGCCTGCAGGATACGAATGGTGCTGTCGTACAGCGCCGGGTCTCCCCAGGCCAGGAAAGCGCCGACTTCACCGTCAGCCATTTCCTCATTGATCATGCGTTCGAACGTCGCCTGCTTGTCGCGGTTGAGGTCCTGCACGGCCGTGGTGTAGTCGATATCCCCGCGCACACGCTCGGGGCAGTCGGCCTCGACGAAGCGGTAGCCGGGCTCGGTGATGTAGGTCTCGCAGATCTCGCGACGCAGGTCGATCAGCTTGTCCTTGCTCTGGCCCTTGTCCATCAGGAAAAACACGTCGGTGCGGTTCAGCGCTTTCACGGCCTGCATCGTGATGTAGTCAGGGTTGCCGGCGCCAATGCCGATGATCAGGATGCGTTTCATGGGTTGCTCTCAGTGCGGGGCGTGGATTTTGCCATGTTCATGCGGCTAGGCGTGAGTTTCCAGGCGCAGGCGCCAGACAGTGTTGAAGCGCAGTTCGGTGGCGCAGAGTGGCTCGACGTCGATCCGGTAGAACATCGCGACGGGCAACTGCAACACGTACAGCATCGCGGCGCGGATGACAAAGGGATGGGTGATAGCCACTACGTGCCCGGGCTGTGTTTCGAGGGTTTTCATCCACTGTGCCACGCGTGCGCAAATCTGCTCGACCGACTCGCCACCGTGGGGCGCACTGGCACTGTTGGTCATCCAGTCCTGCAACTGGCCATGATCCAACTGGCTGATGGCCTGGCCCTTCCAATCGCCGAAGTTGCCATCGCGCAGGGCTTCTTCAAACACCGGCGCGCTGCCGAACAAACCCGCCGTCTGCCGGGCGCGAGCCTCGGGTGCGCAGAGCAGGCGCAGGTTTTTCGGGTAGCGCCCGGCCAGCGATGACGCGGCAGCTTGCCAGTCCATCGCCACCGATTCGTCATCGGGAAAGCGCCCCTGCTTTTGCAGCGGCGTGATGGCATGGCAGATAAGGGTCAGACGGGTGGCCTGCATCACAATTTCACTCTGTTTCAGCGCGCAGTCAGCGTAGACTGGCGAAGTTGTTTCAACATGTTACAACGAACATGAAAGAGGAAGCCGGTTCGATTCCGGCGCGGTCGCGCCACTGTATTCGGCCCAATAGCCGTAAGCCAGACCCTGTTTCAGCCCCTTCGCTATCCATTTCGGGACGCGTCATCCCTGGAGGTTCTCATGGCTAACACTGCTGCAACCCATCCTGATGTCTATGTGCCGACGATCCCGCTGGGCGAAATCCTGCCCTGGGCGATCTTCGGCGGCCTGCTGCTGATGCTGGCGATTTACTTCGTCGGTGCCGAGCAAGGCGCCACTGCGGTGTTCAAGGGCATGTACGTGCACGAGTTTGTGCACGACGGTCGCCACCTGCTGGGTTTCCCCTGCCATTAATTCATAAGAGAGACACACCATGACAGGGCAATTACTCGTACGCGGGATGCTGGTGGGCCTGCTCGCCGGCGTGTTGGCCTTCGGTTTCGCCAAGGCCTTCGGCGAGCCGCAGATCGACAAGGCCATCGCCTTTGAAGACCAGATGGCACAGATGCACGGCGATGCGCCGGAAGAAGAACTGGTGAGCCGCGAGGTGCAAAGTACCTTCGGCCTGTTCACCGGCGTGGTGGTCTACAGCGTGTCCCTGGGTGGCCTCTTCGCCCTGGTGTTCGCCTACGCCCTGGGCCGCATCGGCAAGGTCGGCCCGCGCGGCCTGGCGGCGCTGCTGGCATTGGCGGCCTTTGTGACGCTGATCCTGGTGCCCGGGCTCAAATACCCGGCCAACCCGCCTTCCGTGGGGGACCCGCAGACCATTGCACAGCGCACCAAGCTGTTCTTCCTGATGCTGCTGGTGTCGTTGGCGGCGGCCGTGATCGCGATCAACGCCGCGCGCAAGCTGATTGCCCGCCGTGGCGTGTGGAGCGGCGCGATCCTCGGCGTGGCGCTGTACATCGTGATCGTCGCAGTGGCCGGCAGCCTGTTCCCGGTGATCAACGAAGTGCCGGAGCAATTCTCGGCCGTGCTGCTGTGGAAATTCCGCGTGGCGTCGTTGGGCATCCAGTTGGTGCTGTGGACCACCCTGGGCCTGGTGTTCGGAGCGGTGGCCGAGCGCAAGCTCAGCCAGCCAAAAGCCCGATTCAATTCCTGAGTCAAATCCCGGGATGGGCCAGGTAAAACACCTGGTAGCCCGTCCCGGGATGGTCCGCCTGCAACGCCTTGGCCGACAAGGTGATCCGTACCAGTCGCCAGGCCTGCACATCCAGAGCGAGGAACACCGCAAAGGTGTCGCCGCTATCCGCCAACTGCTGGTTGCGACTTTTCTCCTTGGCCAGGATCGCCGCCCTGTCGGCCCCCGGTTCCAACGCCCAGTCCTCGCGGTACAGACTCAGCGCGGTCTGCGCCGGCCCACGTTGCACATCCAGCGGCAACCAGCTCTCGATATACGGACGGCCGAAGCTGTCGAGCACCTTCTGAAAGCGCTCTCCGAGCAGAAAATCGGCGGCCTGCAGTGGGTCGGACCATAGATACACCGAGGCATACACCTTGCCTGCGTGCTCCTGGGCAATAAACGCCTTGAACAGCAGTCCTTCGGCGTGATCCCACAACGGCCCCAATTGCGCGGCGCGGCGGCGGATCACGGCCATGTCGTAGTCGGCAGGCAAGCGGTGTGAATACTGTTTGGCAAACATGAAGAAGCTCCCGTGCAAGTTGAGGGTTCAGCTTGCGCAGCGCCGATGATTTCAACAAGATATCAGCCGATATATGTGCGATAAGGATCGGATATGACTGACGCGCCCAAACCGCTGGATATCGACACCGTGCAGGCCTTTGTGCTGGTCGCCGACTTCGCCAGTTTCACCCGCGCCGCCGCAGCCCTCGACACCTCCCAGGCCGCCATCAGCCTCAAGCTCAAGCGCCTGGAAGAACGCCTGGGCTATCGATTGCTGGAGCGCACGCCGCGCCATGTGCGGCTGTCACCGCAGGGCGAGCACTTTATCGTCGCCGCGCGCGCCCTGCTCAATGCCCACGAACGCGCACTGGGCGATATGGGCAGCCAAGCACCCCGGCGCCTGGTGATCGGCATCAGCGACCATGTGGCCGGTCCCGATCTGCCGACCTGGCTCAGCCGCCTGGCCGCCTACGACCCGTTGGTGATCCTTGAAGTACGTATCGCGTCCTCCCGCGACCTGGTGGCCGCCTTCGATCGCAATGAGCTGGACGCGGTGATCGTGCGCAATGAGGGCGAGCGCCAGGACGGCGAAGTATTGGCGGTGGAACGCTTTGGCTGGTTCGCCGCGCCCACCTGGCAACACCGCCCCGGCACGCCGCTGCGCATGGCAACCATGGCCGCGCCCTGCGGCGTGCGGCATCAGGCGACGCGCGCGCTGGATGCGGCGTGTATCGACTGGACCGAGGTATTTGTCGGTGGCGGGGTCATGGCCGTGGGCGCGGCAGTCACCGCCGGATTGGGCGTCGCTGCCCTCGCCCACCGCGTGGCCCCGGCCGGAGCGGTGGAGGTGAGCGAGCAATACGGCTTGCCGACCTTGGCCGTGAGTGAGGTGGTGCTTCATAGCCGCATCAGCGACACGCGTTCGCGCGAAACCTTGCGGGCCCTGAGTGCGACCTTTCGTGGCGTGTTGCAACGCTGATCAGCCTTTCTGTGGGCGCTGACTTGCCTGCGATGCGGGCACCTCGATCCATCAGGCACACCCGCTGTGAGAGCGGGACCGCCAGCAGCCGCACACTCAGCCAAACCACTCCCGCCGCCCCTCAAACGTGCTGACGATCAACTCGACAATCATCTGCACCGCCTGCGCATGCTGCACCTGCGCATTCACCGCCAGCCACACCTGGCGTTGCATGCTGTCGGCCAGCAACCCCGGCAGTGCCACCAGCCCACGGTCGAAACTGCTCATGTAGTGCGGCAGCAAACCGATGCAGGCGCCGCAGCGGATCATCTCCAGCATCAGCGAATAAGCCTGCACCTGCACCACCGCCGCCAGGCGTTGCTCCACCACTTGGTTCCACGGCTGCAGGGCGTCGACCTGTGCATCGGGTTGCCATTGCACCAGCATGTAGTCATTCAGGTCGTCGACACTGTCCGGGCGCGTGGTCAGGCGCGAATAGCGCTTGGCGATATGCGGCAAATATTCCAGGCGGGCCAGGGCCCGTGGCGCTTCGGTGGCGAAGCTCGGGCCGGGCACCGGGCCGTCGGTGTCGGAGAGCCACACCACCACATCGACGTCCACCGCTTGCAGGGACAATTGGCTGTCGAGGGAGATGATCTCCAGGCGCACGCTGGCGTTGCGGCGCAGCAAGGCAATCAGGTCACGGCCGAGGATGTCGTGCAGGATCGGCTCGGCCACCGCCAGGCGAATCAGCGGCTGTTCCAGCACCGGCAGGCGCCGCTCGTGGGCCAGGGCCACCAACTGGGCCTGCAACTGCAAGCCGTCGCGGCTGAGTACCAGGCCGTTGCCCTGATAACTGAACAACGCATGGCGCAGGTGCTCCT
This sequence comes from Pseudomonas sp. 13B_2.1_Bac1, assembly GCF_025466155.1. Taxonomy (NCBI): domain Bacteria; kingdom Pseudomonadati; phylum Pseudomonadota; class Gammaproteobacteria; order Pseudomonadales; family Pseudomonadaceae; genus Pseudomonas; species Pseudomonas sp. 13B_2.1_Bac1. Next base: position 118,427 of record NZ_JANLOH010000068.1, read on the forward strand.
CCAGCTGCGCCAGGCGCTTGCGCAGCAGCGTCGCCTTGATATTCAAGCTGCGCGCGGCCTGCATGAAACAGCCGCAGCGCGCACTGACCAGGAAGTAGCGCGCCACCTCCGGGTCGATCTCGGCGGCCAGGGTCAGCCAGGCGCCACGTGACTCGGATGGCGCGCGATAGGTTGAAGGCCCTTGTTGGCCGGACGGTTCCAGTAATGCCATGTGAGACTCCCTGTCTGTCGGTCGGTGCATCCAATGCGGGTGGTCGCGGGTTACTCCAGCACTTTGTTCAACTCGGCACCGTCGATACTCAAGGTCGCGGTGTTGAGCATGCCTTCCAGGTAGGCCTTGGCGATCTGTTCCTGACGTTGGGCACGCAGGGCCTGGGTCAGGCGTTCGCGCAGTTCGTCGAGGCTGGCGGTGCGCGCCGGCTGTTGGCCGGTGAGCTTGAGCACATGAAAGCCCGCCGCACTCTGCACCGCGTCCGATACCGCGCCGACCTTGAGCCGCGACACTGCGCCGCGCACCTCGGGCACCAGTTGCTGCAACGGCTGCAGGCCCGAATCACCGCCGCGCGCAGCGGTCTCCGGGTCCTGGGAAAACTGGTTGGCCAGGGCGGCGAAATCCCCCGGTGCGGCCTGTGCCCGGCGGCTCAGTTCCTGGGCTTGGCGGCGCACCGTGTCGAGGTTTTGCGGGTCATTCACCGCGAGAAAAATCTGGCTCACCCGGTACAGCGGCGGCGTCACCCATTGCGCCTTGCCGCTGTCGTAGGCCTGCTGCAGTTCAGCCGCGCTGGGGTAGTCCGCCGGCACCTGGCTGACCGAGAGCATGTAGTCGCGGAACACGATCTGCTCGGCGGCGGCGCGGGTCTGCTGCTCCACCTGCGGGCGCTGGCGCCAGCCCTGGGCGTCGGCCTGTTCGAGCACGGCCTTTTGCGCCAGCCGTGAGCGAATCCAGGTTTCCAGCGCGCCACGGTTGCCGCGCAGTTGCTCGCGAGACTCGGCTGGCAGGCTCGCCAGCACGCTCTTGAGTTCGACCAGGTCGATCTGCTGATTGCCCAGGCGCGCCACCGCGGGCCCGGCCGACGCCGGATCGAGCAGCGGTGCCGGTTGCTGGGCAGCCACCGGGTCGCTGCCCGGACGCAGGCACAGCGCCACGGCCACCACCAGCACCGCCAACGCGCCGGCGCCGACCATCAGGGTTGGCTTCTTCACAGGACGGGTGCCTCTTCGCCGACCGCCGCAGCCTGGGCCTGCAACTGCGCGGCCTGCTGGCTGTATTCACGCAGGTAGACGATGAATTCCTGCAGCAAGCGGTCCCACAACTCCAGCTGGCTGCGCAGGTGCGTGGCGCCGACGCCGGCCACCACCACGTCCATTTCCATCAGCAAGAATTCGCCCTGCAGCGACAACCGCGCAAAGCGACGCGAAGCATTCCACACCTGCGCCAGGCCTTCGGGCAACTCTCCCTGCACGCGCAGTGCGCAGCTGTAGGTGAAGTCCACGTAGCCGCCCTGCTCCGCCGCCGGGTTGCCGAAGCGCACGGCAAAGCCGATGCCCTGGCTGGCGCTGAGCAATTGCACGATGCCGTTCTGTTCGCTCTGGTTGACCCGGTAGCCGGCTTCCTGCAGCAACTCGGTGTGGCTCTGGGGGGTGACGCTGGTGATCAATTCGTTCATGTGCGGTTCTTCCTTGTAATCAATGGTTGACGCCCGCCTGGGGCGCATCGAAACGGCTCTTGTAGAGATCGTCGCCAAAGCCCTGGGCCAGTTCCTCGAACTTGACCCGTGCGCTGCTGGCGAAGGGCTGGCGAATACTCATCACCTCAGCCACGTCGATCTTTTCGTAGGCCGTGAGCAGTTGCTGCGCCACGCCGTACATCTGTTGATTCTTGACTGAACATTGCTGCACTTGTGTGTCACGTTCGCTCAACTGTGCCTGCAAGCGGGCGCGCTCGGTTTCCTTGCCTTTGGCCAGGACCAGCAGTTCCTCATACGCCTTCTTGAACTTGCCGGTCTGCTCATGGCTGGCCGCGACCTGGGCTTGCGCCTGGCTGTGCAGGTTCTGTTGCTGGCCGGCCAGTTGCTCGGCCGTGCCACGGGCCTTTTCCAGCTCGGCCGTCAGTTGCTTGATTTGCGCCTGGGCCTGCTTGGCCTGGGCCTCAGCGGCGACACGCGCCGCACTGGCCTGGGCCTGCTCGCTTTGCAGCGCCTGCAATTGCTGGGTGGTGCTGCGCAGTTGGGTACGCAGGCGTTCCTCCATGCCTTCGGCACTGGCGCCGCTGGCCACCAGCAGCAACAACAGCCCGCAGATTCGCGTGTTCATGTGGCATCTCCCTGCGCATCAAAAGCGCGTGTTGAGTTCCAGTTGCATCACATCGACTTCGAACGGCGCGCCATACACTTCGGACGCGCTCAACCAACGCGCACTGGCGTAGATGTTCTTGTCGATGCCGTAGTTGCCGCCGATGAAATAACCCTTGGCGTTGGTGCCGCCCAAGTGGAACGACGAATCGTTGAAACCGTCAGGCAAGGCGTCGGGCTGGATGTACTTGTAGCCAGCCAGCACGTTCCAGTCGCCGCGCTTGCGCATCTCCAGCGCGCTGCCGAGGGTCATCTGCACCATCAGCGCGTTGCCACCGCTTTCGAACTGGCCCTTGCTGTTGATGTTGTTGACGATCTCGCCTTCGCTGCGCTTGAGCATCTCGCCCTTGTCGTAGGCCAGGTTGCGGATGAAGTTGCCCTGGGTGCGCAGCTTGAAGTCGCTGGGCAACTCGGCATCCCACGCCAGGTTGAGGTCGAGCACGTCGAACTTGGACGCCAGGCCGACAAACTGCGGTTGCGGGGTCAGGCCGGGCGTGGCCGGGTTGGGGGTGATATCGCGCAGCAGGAACACGCTGTTGCCCTTTTGCATGAAGGCCAGGCGCGAGCCGTCGCTGTCACACGCCGGCTGCCCGGCCCAGGGTTCGCAGGCGCCGGAGCGTTTACCTTCGATGTCGTCGAAGTGGTAGTACGCCACCGCGCCCTTGAGGCTGTTACCGCGGTTGAGCTTCCAGTTGGCGCCGATCTGCCCGCCAAACAGCCATTTGGTTTCGCTGTCCTCCTTGTCGAAGCCGTTGCTGCTGGCCGAGTCGGAGGTGTACTCCACCGGGAACGCGCCGAGGGTGCCGAACAGCCCCCATTCGCTGTTCAGGGCATGGTTGAAATTGGCGGCGATACCGTCGAAGTTGAGGTCGCCCGAATACATCATGTCGGTGGAATAGAACGGGTTGGCGAAGCGCCCGGCCGTGAGGGTCACGTCTTGGGTGGCCTTCCAGCTCAGGTAGCCCTGGTCCAGCCAAATGTCCTTCTTGCCGAAGCCACCGCCGAGGGTCTGCGTGGTGGACACCGGGTTGTTGTCGGAGCCGGTGCCGATGCGGATACCGGCAGTCCATTCCGGCGAAATCACCGCCTTCATGCCCAGGCGGGCGCGCAGGCGGAACAGGTTTTCGCGGTCCTTGGTGGTGTTGAGCAGCGGCGGCAACTTGGTGTTGGTGTCTTTGTTGGTGTCGTACGGGCCGCTGTCGTTGAGCTTGGCGTAGTCGACGATTTCATTGCTGTTGTTGCCCGAGAAATACCGCGATTCATCGCGCAGGCGTATGTCGCCGTCAAAGGTGATACGCGAGACCCAGTCAGGGAACGTATTGGGCTGGGCCCAGTTTTCCTGCTTGGCGGTGGCCATGACTTCGGCCTTGACCTGGTCACGAATCTGATCTTTTACCGCCTGCGGCACGTACTGCACCCGCACGTCACCCGGTGCTGCCGCGGGGCCTGCGGCCACCACCGGCGCGGCATTCGCCTGACGGGCCTGCTGGGCTTCCTTTTCGGCCTGGGCGATCAGCCCATTGGCGGTGTCCTGGGTCAGTACGCCTTGCTGCACCAGCAGGCGGATCAGGTTGATAGTGACGTTTTCCGAGGGGGCGACCGGGGCTGCCGCCGCCTGGCCGACCAGGGTCGCGATGACCATGCCGACCGCCAGGGTCAGTCGATTCACGGGGGAAATCATGTGTACGCAACTCCTGTAAAAATCCGTAGATAAAAGGTGTCGATCAATCCGGACGCCGGCCCTTGAGGGACAGGCGCAGGGGCAGCGTCAACGACGCCGGCGGTTTCTGGGTGGCACGCGGTGCCTGGATCAAGGCGAGCATCTGCGCGTCGGTCTCGGCATCGCCGCTGGACTTGGCCACCAGCGCCTTGGTGACCTGTCCATCGGCGCCCAGCCACAGGTCTATCTGTATCGAGAAGGCCTTCTTGCGCAGCGCCGGGTCTTCGCGCATCAAGCGCTGGTAGGTGCCGGCCAGGTACTGTTTGTACGTACCGGTCCCCAGCCCGCCGCCACCGCTGCCGGCCATGCCGCCGCCCTTGCCGGCACCGATGTTGAAACCATCAGTGCCGGACTGCGCGTCGCCATCGATCTGCATCGGGTTGGCCAGGTCTTCGTTGGGTGACGGTGGCGCTTCCTCGGCCGGCTTGACCTCTTCGGGTTCCGGGCTGGGCACCGGCTCCGGGACTTTTTCCTCGACCTTGGGCTCGGGTTCCTTGGGCTTTTCCGGTGGCGGCGGCGGTGGTGGTGGCAGCGGGATAATCGTCGGCACCTTCGGCGCTTCACGGCGTACGCCACTCATGTCATTGGCCCACTGCCACAGGAACCAGGCAGCCACGGCGCCCAGCAACAACCCGGCGCCCCACTTCAACGGGCGCAGGGGCGGCTTCTTCTTCACCGGCAACGGCGCTATCGGGATCTGTGCAGTCATGGCTCAGCCCTGGCTCGGTTTGCCGGTGACCAGCCCGACCTGGGACAGCTCCAGCCGGCGCAACAGGTCGAGCACTTCGATAACCTTCTGGTACTGCACCAGCGCATCGCCGCGCACGATCACCGGGAAGTCCGGATTCAGCGCTTTCTCGATGCGCAGGCGCTCTTCCAGCTCACCGAGGGTCACCGGGTAGGCGTCGAGGAACACCTGGCCGCCGTCATTCACGGAAATTGCCTTGGTCTTGGCCTCCGACAGCGATACCGAGGCGCTGGCCTTGGGCAGGTGGATCTGGATGCCCGAGACCTGGGCGGTGGCGGTGAGGATAAACATCACCAGCACCACCATCAGCACGTCCACCAGGGGCGTGATGTTGATGCTGTCGACGGCGGCATCATCGTCATCGTCGTGGGAGGCATTTACGGAAGCCATGGCGATTCTCCTCAGGCCGGAACCGATGCGTGGTGTTCGCGGCGGTGCGCCGCTTCACTGTGCTGGCTTTCGCCGTGCATCTCGGCCAGGCGTGTGATGAACTCGTCGACAAACACGCGCATGTCGGCGCTGACTTCCTTGTTGCGCGTGATCAGGCGGTTGTAGCCAAACAGCGCAGGGATCGCGACGAACAGCCCCATGGCCGTGGCCAGCAACGCCGCCGCCATGCCCGGGGCGATAGCGTTGATGTTCACGTCGCCGGCCATGGCCGTGCCGAGGAACACCACCATGATCCCCAGCACCGTGCCGAGCAGGCCGATATACGGCCCGCCGGCGATGGCGTTGGAGAGGGTCGAGAGCTTGGCACTCAGTTGCTGGTTTTCGCGGGTGCGCACGCCGTCCATGGAGCAGCGAATCGCCTCGATCGTCGCCGCCGAGACCGACGAGGTGTCGGCCCCCTGCGCGCGGCGGGTGCGGATCTCCTTGACCGCCACCAGGTACAGGCGCCACAGCGAGGAATGACTGAGGCGCTCACCCAATTGCGCGTCGTCGGCGTACATCTCCAGGCGCGTGCCGATCTGTGCGAAGTGCTCGCGGAAAATCTCGTTGGCACTGCTGACCCGGCTGACCTGGCGGTTCTTGCGCAGCATGATCACCCACGACTGCACCATCATCGCCACCAGCACCAGGATGATCACCCAGGCGTCCACCGGCACGGCGTTGAGCAGGAAACCCAGGCTGCCGAAACCGAAGCCTGACTGTTCTTCATCCACCCCGTAGGCCACCAGTTTCGACTCGGCCCCCTGGGCACTCGCATCGGCCAGCAACAGCGCAGCCGGACGCGCCACCTTGGACAGGCGCAGCTCATCGATGGCGCCGGCGAACGGCAGGTGCGTGCTGGCCGCCTCCGGCAAATCGGCACCGATCGCTAGTTGCGAGTTGAAGGCCGGCATCGCCACGGCCAGGGTCGCGGTTTCGCGGCCGTTCACATATAAGCTGAGCTTGTCGCCCTCGGCGGTGAATGCCAGGTGCTGCCATTGGCCAGGGTTCAGCGGCTGGGTCGACACGGCTCGCTGGCCGTCGACGTCCACGAACGGCATGCCCTGGTTCAGCCCCAGCAGCAAGCTGTGCGGGCCGTCACGGCGAGCCAGCACCACTTGCTCGCCACTGGCCTGGTCCAGGCGCAGCCAGGCGCTGAAGGTGAACGCGGCGCCGGCGGCGTGTTGCAGCGACGGGCTGGCCGGCAGCAGCAATGGCTGGCCACTCAACTGCAGGGCGCGGCCGATCACACCGTCGATGCTCGCGCCGGTGGCATTCACCGACGTGTTGGCATAGGCCGTGGTGTCGCGGGCCGGTGTGCCGTTGGCACCGTCAAAGTGGTAGAGCGCGGTGTAATTGGGGTCGAACGTCAGTTGCCCATTGGCGGTAGCCGGGGCTTTCTGATTGCCGTAGTACATCCACAGGTCCTGGCGTTGCCCCCCTTCGACCTTGGGCACGTCGACCCAGATCAGCGCCATGCCCATCAGCGGGTCGAAGCTTTCGATCTGGTGATTGAACACGGTCTTGTCGTCGGCACTCACAAAGCGCAGGTCGGCGCCGTCGTCCTTGACCCCGTCAAAGGTAAAGTTGCCGGTGTGCAGGCGCACCAGCAGCGCGGTGCGGCCCAGGGCCTGGCTGATGGCGGCGCCCTGGGCGGTGGTGTCCACCGAGATCTGCTTGCGGTAGTGCCAGTCGTCCTGCCACCAGGCATGGGCGGTGGCCGGGAGCGCGAAGCCCAGGCAGATCAACAGGCTCAGAAATAGGCGTTGCATGGGTGAAGTCTCCGGAAGAAAAAGTCAGAAAGTCGCCTGCACACTGAAGTGCAGTCGCGCGTCCTGTTTCTGGGTGTTCGGTCCATCGAGCAGCGGGTAGCCCCAATCCAGGCTGCCGGACAACCACTTGCTCAAACTGGCGCGGGTGCCGAGGCCGACACTGGCCAGGCTGTATTCGTCTTCCTGCTCGGGCAGCGGGTCGTGCAGGCGCATGCGCGCGCCTTCGGCGAACGCATAGAAGCGCCACTCCTGCACGTAACTGCCAAGGAACTTGGCCAGGGACGGGGTGCGCAATTCCTGGGAGAGCAGATAGCCCTCATCCCCGGTGCGCTCGGCCGCCAGGTAGCCGCGCACCGAGGTGGCGCCGCCGGCGGAATATTGCTCGTTGGACACCAGCGGCCCCGAGGCCAGCTGGAAGCCGCCCCTGGTCGCCGACTGCCAGTCGTTGGCGAAGGTGTAGGTGTAATTCAGGTCGCCCTTGAGCACCGCGAAACTCGCGCTGGCCTTGTAGCGCTTGTACTCGAACTCCTCGGCGTCGCTGCCGTAGCCGAAGAATGCGCGCGTGCCCACCACCAGGCTCAGGCCGAGGCCCAATTGGGATTGCTCGGTGTAGCGATAGCCGTTGTAGCCAAAGGTCATCGGTGCGTATTTGAGGGGCACCTGGTCGCTGCTGGCGCCGAATTTCATCTGCTCGTCGAAGTCCTTGAAGTCGACCCCGAACGAGAACGAGTTGGCCCAGTTGCCCGTGGCCGGCAGGCTGTAGATAGCCGACACGCCGTAGGAATGCCCCTTGCCCAGCACGTTGCTGCCGCCGATGGTGGCGATGTTGCTGTCGGACTGGTAACCGGAGAACTGCAAGGCCCAGCGCTCATCCAGCGGCGCGGTGTAGGAGCCCGACCAGACCTTGGCGTTGTCGGTGTCCTGGGGCGCAGTGAAGTAGGTCAGGGAAATACTGTGGCCCAGTTGCCACAGGTTGTCGTAGCCGACGGTCGCCACCGAGCGCAGCTTCTCGGTGTCGGCGCTGTAGTCGTTGTTCAGGCCAATACTGGCGTGCCAGGGGTTCTGGTCTTCGACCTGCAAATCCACGTCCATGGTGCCCGGGCGCTGGCCTTCGCGCACCAGCGGCGTGACCTGGCGCCCAGCCCCGCGATTGAGCCCGGCCAACTGGGTTTGCACGGTGGCGAAGTCCGGCACCGCACCCTCTTCCAGGGCCGGCACCTGCTCGCGGATTTCCACCGGCGAGTAATGCTTGGCGCCGACCACACGGACCCGGCCGACCTTGGTTTCGCTGACCTGCAGGTAGACGATGCCGTCATCGACCTTCTGCTCCGGCAACTCGACGAATACCGATTGATAGCCGCGCGCCTGGTAGATTTTCTGCAACGCGTCACGGGCGCCTTCGATATCGTCCAGGGTCTTTTGCGGGCCGAGAAACGGGTACACCGCCTCCTCGATCGTCGCCGCGTCGAGCACGGTATTGCCGCGCACGAAGTACTCGTTGACGTCGACCTTGCGCGCCGGGGCTTGCTCCCCCTCCTCGGCCCACGCCGGTTGCGCCAAGGCGCCCAGCGCCATGCAGCACAGCGCCAGCGTTGATTTGAACAGATGCTCCACACCGCCCCCTGACATTCTGATTATGTGCGCCGCCGCCGATGGCGCGACGTATGGCCAGCTCAATTACTGGCGATCGAGGTACTGCCGTGGCGTGCCAGCCAGGTGTGCAACAGCGCGAAGTTCAAGGAGAACTCCGGCGTGTGCAGCAAGGCGCCACAAAACACGTCACCGATGATTTTCTGGATGAGTTGCACCGCCCGCGGGTTGTTCAGCAGCGTGGCGATGTCGCGGGTCAGCGCGTGGATGCTCCAGACCTTCTGGTTCAGGTCCAGGCCGACGAACCAGCGGAACAGCAGGTTGTAGTTGAGCTGTTCATGCAATTGCTGCTCGCTGGGTACCGAATACAACAGTTGCAGCAGGAGGATCTGCAGCACCGTATGCGGGGCGATCGACATCGGGGCTTCGGCCACCAGCCAGTCGCGATGCTGGTCGAGGATTTCATCGATCTGCGGGCGCAGCAACACCAGGGAATGGCCCGCCGGGATGAAGCTCGCGACTTCCTTCAAGGCGCCCTGCCAATCGTCCTGAGAGACGATCCACACCCACGGCGCGCCGTAGCGATACACCGAAACCGGCTTCTTGCGCGCCGCTTCGACGATCTTCGACAGGCGCTGGTCGAGCTCCTGCATGCCCACTTTCGAGTAACGTTCCATAGTTCCCATCGCCCCACTCCTGGCATCCTGCTTGCGGCTGAAAAGAACGCCTGTCTGGCGTCCTCAAGCGCGTTACACAGGAGAGACGGGAGTGGCCAAGGGCTACCGAACTTTTGTCATGAAAGCTTCATTTTTGCTTGAGTGGGTTACTGGGAAGGCTGGATCACTGACGCGCTTTTCTGTAGCAGCCGGCTTGTCGTCGATGCAAGCACCTCGGTGCAACCAGGTGATCCCAGCGCTGGCAAGCCGGCTGCTGCACGCGGTAGATCGGTTGTCTTCAAGGCCGCTAACCCGCGGGGAAGCCCACCCCTTGTAGGGGCAGTTCGTAGGATTTTTTAACCGTGCGTACCACCAGCGTCGACGAATAAGTCCGAATCGGAATATCCCGGTAAGTCTCCAGAAACCGATAGATATACTCGGTGTATTCCGTCGCATCGCGAAACTTGGCAACCATCACAAAATCAAACTCGCCGGTCAGCAGGTAACAATCCTGAATCTCCGGGTGGCGGGTGAGGATGTGCTGCATCTTGCGGTCGATATCGTGGCTGTCCTTGTCCAGTTTGATCAGGAAAAACGCGGTCACCTGGATGCCCAGCTTGCGCTCGTCGAGCACCGCGACTTTTGCCTTGATAATCCCCACGCTTTCCATGCGGCGAATCCGCCGGTAACAACTGGTGGACGACAGCCCCACGCTGTCGCTCAACAACTCCAGGCTCTGGTCGCAATCCTTTTGCAACTTGCCCAGGATCTTCAAATCCATGGCGTCTGTCATCGGTTGTAAATCGTCCTTGAAAATTGCAATGAATCCGTCGCGAAGACGGGCCAATTTGCACAAATCCTGCGCAGCGGCTCGTTAACATCAATCCAGCTTAGCAGCCCAGCCAACACCTGGCCCGGGGCGGCATGAGAGGGATCTTATGATAGTCGCGAAACCGACATGGACCGCTGATATCCACGGCCTTTTCAGCGCCCCCTACTGGATACCGTCCGCCTCGCGCGCCGCCGTCGCCGCCACCTGGGCGGGCTGCATGAACGCTTACGATGTGTTCCTGGAAGACCCGGACTCGGTCAAGGCCTGGTCGCAGACCATTTACCAGCACCTCGCCTCGCGCAACATGCCGCTGACCACCGACCCACAGCAATTCTGGCCGATCGATGCGCTGGAAACCTTCCGCCTGTGGGTCAACCAGGGCTGGCGACTGGACGCCAGCTCGGCCTTTGACCCCGCCGAGCGCATCCCCCCACCGGCCCTGCCGCAGCCGGTCAAGCGCGTACGCCAGGACATCCGCACCCTGAGCCCGGAGCAGTTGAACCTGTACCGCGCCCGCCTGGATGACGTGATGCACATCGGCGACCCGGACAGCGGCTCGCCCTGGCAGCGCTACGCCTACATCCACACCAACTGGTGCCTGCATTACCAGGAAGCGTTTGCCCTGTGGCATCGCGCCTACCTGCTGCACCTGGAAGCGCTGATCGACTGCGCGATTCCCTATTGGGACTGGATGGCCGCCGACGCCAGTGTCGATGGCAGCCCGCAGGCCGGGCTGCCCCAGGCCTTCCTCGACGAGACCTACGTGCACCCGCACACCGGCGAAGTGCGGCGCAACCCTTTGCGCTATGCGGCGGCCAAGGACGGCTGCTCAAAAGTCTGCGCCAGCGCCAGCGTTGAGGGCGTGGACTGCCGCTATGTGCAGCGCAACCCGCTGTTCTACACCCAGGGCGAGGCGTTTCGTGTCGAGCGCACGCGCCTGTATGGCATGAGCCGGATCTTCCAGCAGCAAGTGCTGGATGCGCTCACCTTCACCACCTTCAGCCAGCCCCAGGGCGTGCCGGGCTATCCCTGGGCCAACATCACCACGTTTGACCCGCCGCAGCCGGACAACCTGTACCCCAATCGCGCGCTGAATTTCGACGGGCTCTACGAACAGCCCCACGACAACTATCACGGCTGGATCGGCGGCGACATGGCCGACAACGCCTACACCGCCTTCGACCCGGTGTTCTGCTCCTACCACGCCAATATCGACCGCATGCTCGAAGTGTGGATTCGCGCCAATCCGGCCGCGCAGTACACCACCCAGTGCCTGTTGCAGCCATTCGCCGGGCACCAGGCCGAAGAGGTCAGCTTCACCAGCGCGGATGCCTGGCGCTACACCACCCTGGGCGACATGGCCCAGGACAGCCGCCACATCGGCTACGACTACGGCGCCCCGGTGGCGCCGCAGTTCGGTGCATCCAAAGCCTGCTGCGAGGCTCAGGCGGCAGGGACCGGCCCGTGGGTGGTGTTCGACCATGTGCGCTGCACCCACGACACCTTCCTGATCGACGTCTTTCTCAATCAGCCAGACGCCACCGCGCAGCAGGTGAACGCAGACAACCCGCATTACGTCGGGCGTTTCAGCCGGATCGGCATGGGCCTGGTGGACGACAAGGGCCGCTGCATCACCCAGGGCGTGTCCCGTGCGCTGAATGCTGCGCGCAGCGTCAGGGCGCTGCACCTGGCGCCGACGGATGCCGCGCAGTTATCGCTGATCGTGACCCATCTCGAGAGTGGCCAGGTACTGACGCCCGATGCGTACGCGCCGCTGCCTGGCTTTATCGCGCAACTGGTGTGGGACGACCCACGCCAAACCACCGCCGGCCCCGCTGCGGGCGCCGGTTGCTGCTCCACGTCCCACCACACACCTGCTGGAGAACCGACATGAGCACACCCTTCACCCAATTCACCTCCCCCGCCGAGCAGGCGCCCAAGGACTACAACAAGCTGGGCCTGGAAGACCAACTGTCGACCTTCGAGACCAACTGGAACAACAACGTCACCGGCTGGACCCAGATGTCGGTCATCGGCAACCCCTGGTCCAACCTCAATGATGCGCCGCGCTCGGGCTACTACAACCCGATCGAAAGCGGCTACGGCACGCAGACGCCGATCACCATTACCTGGCAGCCGTTCCCCAACCGCCTGTGGACGTTTTTCTACAACAACGGCGCCGCCGTGGTGCCGCAGTTGAACGGCAAGGCCATGACCCTGGACCAAGTGATGGAACTCACCGACCACGGCCAGATTACCCTCGACGGCACACTGTTTTCGTTGTACCCGGACCCGACCGCCACCCAGCTGCAGATCCCCAGCGTGCTGTGCAAATCGATCAACTGGAACGGTCCCTACGCCGACTTTTCGCCTTCGGGTCCACGGGGCTGGCTGGATGAATACTGCGAGTGGTCGATCACCCGCGACCCCGACGGCAATATGCGCAGCATCATGTTCACCAGCGAAAACCCGGCCTACTTCCTGACCATGTGGAACATCGATCCGAATGCCGTGCTGGGGCTGTACCAGGCGTATGTCGACCCGCAGGTGAAACTCGAAGACCTGTACCTGCGCTACACCGCCAACGGTCCGACCGGCAACGCCGGCGACCCGGTGATCGATGAAACCACCGGCCGCCCCGCCTACGACACCGTGAACAAATGGAACAGCGGCACCGTGCGCATCCCCGGCGTGTCGGGCGGTGCGATGCACCTGACCTCCGGGCCCAACACCCTGAGTGCCGAGATCTACCTGGCAGCCGCGGCCACCATCCTGCGGCCGATCCGCAGCAGCGCCAACCAGCAGAGCCTGATCTGCTGCGCCCAGTACGGGCAGAACTACCGCAACTCCGACCCGCACATCGGTTTCTCGGCCAACCAGGCGGCGGTGAACAACCTCATCTCGCTGACCAATCCGATCGGCCTGTACCTGCAACAGCCCAAGTCCTTCAGCGGCTGGAAAGGCCCTCAAGGCCAGGATGTGAGCAGCTACTGGCGCGTGACCCGTGGCACCGCCGGCACCGGCCCGAACAACTCCGACCAGATCCTGCAAGCGGTGTTCGAGGTGCCGCAAAGCGCCGGGTTCTCGATCAACGACATCACCATCAATGGCACGCCGATCAATTACGTGTGGGTCATCGCCGATCAACTGGATGTGGCCCTCAGCGTGACGCCGGCACCCCTCACTGCCACGCCAGACGCCTGCGAATGTGTCGCGGCGAACAACACCGATACGCAACCCTGGCCCGTGCAGTTGCTGCCGCTGGACCTGTTCTACGGCCAGTCCCCCAGCGACTTGCCGGCCAGTTTTGCCCCCGGCACCTCGGCGCAGTTCGTGCTGGTGGTGCAAGGCGCCGACCCGCAGACCACGGTCGCCGACGCGCGGGTGCAGTTCTCCAACCCGGGGATCACCGCCCAGGTCACGCAGTTCCTGCCGGACGCCTCGGCTATCCCGGGGCAAACCGACAGCGGCGGCACCCAGGGCTACATCATGACCGTCACGGTCAGCAGCAGCGCCGCGCCGGGACTGGTCAGCGTGCGTGCGCTGAACCCGAGCGAAGCCGCCAACCCCAGTGCCACCCAGCACCCGTGGGAAAGCGGCCTGGCCCTGGTGCCCGGCGCCTGACTGCCTGCGGCCGCCGCTGCCTGGCAGGGGTGGCCGCCCCCCTGAGACTTGAGCAAGGAATGCGATCATGAACGGATGGCCTCGCCCGCTGCGCCGGGCAAGCTTGAGTGTGTTCTGCTGGATAACCTGCGCCCTGCTGCTGGCCCCACCCGCGGCCAGCGCCGCAACAGACGCCCAGAGCTGCGTCAGCCAACTGGTGTTCGATCCCACCAGTGGCGGTTTCCTGCCGGTGAACAATTTCGGCACCGAGCAGGACTTTCTCAATTGTTTCGGCTGGCAGCTGTTTATCGCCATGAACTGGTCGGTCAACCCCGGCTGGCCCGCCAACCCGAGCCTGGCCGGCGAGCCGGACACGCAAAGCAGCGCTGCCCAGTTCGGCGTGCCGCCCACGCCCGGCCAGCCAATGAGCAACGCCCCGGTGTGGGCCAGCTACAAGGATGCCAGCGATATCTTCCTGCCCGGCGCGGCCAAGCCGTCCGGCTGGGGTGTCGAAACCCTGGTGCCGTCCAATTGCAGCGCCTCCGGCAACCTCAAGGCGTTTGCCAGCGGCGCGCGCAAATTCATCACCGCCACCTCGGAAAGCGCCATTAACCGCAAGCATCGCTTTCACCTGTCCAGCGGCACCCAGGTGACCCTGCCGGACTCAATCATGGAAGCCTCCGGCGGCTGGCTGACGGACCAGGCGGGCAACCTGGTGTTTTTCGAGCGCAAGGTCGGCAAGGCCGAGTTCGACTACATCGTCAATAACGGCCTGTACGATGCAGCCAACCAGCTGATCGTGGCGCAGAACAGCGACAACCGGCACCCCGCCGGCCTGTCATTGCCGGCAGGCAAGCTGGTGCGCGAACTGCCGGCCAAGGCCCTACCCCAGGAAGAACTCGGCGCCCTGGAACTCAAGGCCGCCTGGCGCGTGCTCACCAACAAGCCCGAGCTGTACGGGCGCTACCTCACCACCGTGGCCTGGCTGCAACGCCCCGACACCCTGCAGTGCACCCAGGAAGTGGTGGGGCTGGTGGGCCTGCATATCATCAACAAGACCCAGACCCAGCCGAACTTCATCTGGAGCACGTTCGAGCAGGTCGACAATGTGCCCGATGGCGGCGCCGCACCGCCGGATGGCTACAGCTTCAACAACCCGGCCTGCACCGGCGCGGCCTGCACACCCAATGTGGCGCGTGTGCAATGCGACGCCAGCCATACCCCGCCCAACTGCACGCCACTGGAGCAGCCGGTGCAGGCCACGCGGGTGAACGCCACGCCCCAGGACCTGCAGGCGCTGAACACGGCGGTGCAGCAGACCTTTGCCGAGAAAACCCAGGGTCAATCGGTGTTCCAGTACTACAAACTGGTGAATGTGCTGTGGTCGAAGACGCCCAATGCCCCCAACGACCCGGGGCCGGGGCCGAACGTGAAGACGCCACTGTCCTACGGGCCGTATGTCAGCGATCAGAATGGGGTGGTGGCCAACACGACCCTGGAGACCTACGTGCAGAACGACAACTGCAATGCCTGTCACCAGTACGCGGCGATTGCCGGCACGTCGGGGCTGGCCTCGGATTTTTCGTTTCTGTTCGGCAATGCCGACTCGGCGAAGAACACCCGGCTGATCAAGCGCGTGGAGGCATTCAAGACCCTCAAGGACAATCCATAGGCGACGCAGATGCCTCTGCAGGCGCCGGCTTGCCGGCGATGCAGGCACCTCGGTACATCAGGCACACCCAGGTGATGCCATATCAGGCAAGCCAGCACCTACACAGGTCCGGGCAGCAGCCAAAAAAACGGGGCGATCATTGATCGCCCCAAAGGTACATCGAGAGGTCCTTCTGTAAAGCTACAAACTGATCTGCTTGCGCTCCTCGTCGGTCAAGCGGGCCCGCGCCTGTTCACTCAGCGGCCCCGCGCCCAGGACCTGCACCGGGCTGTTGGGGTTGTAGCCCGAGGTCTTCTGCGCGGGCGCCGGTTCTTGCGGCAAGGGCTCGCTGCCCAGGCTCAACACTTCCACGGTCATGATCGACGGCCGGCCCTGCTTGGCCGCCGACTGCTGGCTGCGCGCCGCGTCTTCCGCCGCCTGGGACGCCGCCGCACCTGCCGCGCTGGCCGAACTCATGGCCCCGGTGTTGACGGTGGCCGACACCGGCACCCCGGACGACTTGCCCTGGGTCTGGATGTTGGCCGCGTTCACCACGTGCAAGGCAGCGATGTTGACGTTGCCCGACACACGAATGCCCGCCTCGCCCGCATCGATGGTGCCCATCGGCGCAATCAGGTCGATATCCCCCGCCGGCACTTCCGGGATCGGGTTGAGCGTGGCGATCCCCGCACCGGTACTCGGCACCGATGGCGACAGGCCGACGTTGCCCCAGTTGTCATAGACACGCTTGGGCGGCGTGTACACCACGGTGGTCTTGGAGCCCCGACCGGCGTTGATGTCGCCTTCGCTGGTCCAGCCCATGATCGAGCCGCCGAAGGTGGTCATGATGCGGCTCTGGCCCAGCAGGATGCTGCCCAGGGAATACAGCTGGATATCGCCGGCCCCCTGGGTGATCACACCGGCGGTGGACGGCGGTGCGGCGCCTTCGATGCCGAAGGTCTGGCTGCCGCCCGGCGTGAGCATCTGGATCGAACCACCGAAGTTGGTGTGCACGCCCGCGCCGCCGAACAGGGTGATATCGCCCTTGTAGGTGAGCGGGTTGCCGGCCACGTCCTTGTCCGGGAACAGTGCCGCAATCGCCGCGCGGCCACGCAGGTAGCTTCCCTGGCGCACGCTGCCGTCCTGGTTGTACTCGCGGCCGGCGGCCTTGAGTTCGGCGAAGTACACGTCGCGGGCAAACACCCGTTGTTGCTCGGCCGGCAGGCTGGCGTAGTAGGCGCGGGCCTGGTCGCTGTTGCCGACAAACCCGAAGCGCTCGGCCAGCCAGCCGACCAGTTCGTTTTCGTAGGTCTTGGCCACCTTGCCGCCCTGCAACGACTCGCCCGGTTGCGCCAGGTTGGCGGGGTTCAGGTACGGTTCGACGAAGCGGCGGTAATCCGGGCCGTTGGCGCCGACGCCGGCTTGCATCACGATGCTCGCGCCGGGGCGTGTGTCGCCCGCCGCCACAGCGCCCAGGCTGGTGATACCGACCTTGTCCTCCATCAGGATATTGCGCCCGGCGCTCACTTCCAGATTGCCGGGGCCGGCGACGTTGAAGCTGCTGTAGAGGATGTCGCGACCGGCGCTGACGATGGAGATGTCGGTGGGGCTGTTGTGCACGAACAGGTTGCCGGCGAAGGTGTAGCTACCGGTACTGTCGTCGCCACCGCTGGCCCCTGCCAGGCCGGTACTGCTGCTGACGATATCGCGCCCGGCCCGCATCCAGACCGCGCCTGCGCCTTCAAAATAGGTTTGCCCAAGACGCGGATCGTCGGCCGTGGTCATCGTCAGCGAACGCCCACTGTTGACCCCCAGCAGATCCCCCGTCATGGCATAGAAGCGCGCGGGCTCCAGGGCATCGCCCCATTGGGTGCTGGCGGTGTTTGGACCAAAGGCAAACAGTGGGAACGAAATGCCCAGCCTGGCAACGTTGGCGTCGGTGGAAACGTTGCCGCTGCCCACGTCCGCTCGCCCGCCGATAAAGCCCTGGAAGGCCGGGTGCAGGATGCTCGCCAAAGTGTCCGGAGCCGCACTGGAACGGCTGATGGTCAGGTCGCCGCCATAGATCGAATCCCCCGCCAGCAGTTGCAACTGGCCGTCGGTCGACGGCGCCAATACCAGCGCCTTGAGCGGCGGCAATACGTTCGTGTTCAACGTCGAAGCCCGGCCGTAGTACAGGCTGCCGTTGGCCGCGACTGCACGCAGCGTCGCTGGATACACCGCCGCCAGATCCGACTCGGCGGTATCGGTCAGCGGCGTGAGATTGCCCCCGGCGGAGAACAGGTCGATGGCCGTGCGGTCGGTCCACAAGCTGAACCAGCTCTGCCCAACGCCACTGACCCCATTGTTCTCATACGCAAGGACATTCATCTGCGGCGCGCGTCCCGGATCGGCCACGTCCTGCAGCACCAGGTCCCCACGCGTAGCCAAATTGAAGGTCGCATCGCCCGGCAGCAGGCTCCAGCCCCCGGTCGCGGCCGCAGACGTCGAGCGACTCGGATCGTAGGCGCGGATTTCGCTGGGGCTTTGATCCTTGGGTTGGCTGCCGTAGCGCAACGTCAGGCTACCCAGGGCGCCGCCCGTCATCTGTACATGCCCGCGCAGGTCGACCACCGCACCATTGAGATGCTCCAGCGCGATCTGGCTGCCAGGGTTGACCGCCCCGCCCACCCGCACGTTCAAGTCACCGCCCCCGGTGAGTTGCAGGCTGCCATCGGCCGCGACCCGCCCGGTGCTGCCTACCGCCAGCACCAGGCCCGTGCTGCGCGGGCTGACGTTGGCGGCCACGTAGCCCGTCAGCGGTTTGAGCATCCCCGCATCGCCACCGACCTCGACATTCAGGTTGCCGCCGCCCAGGGTGCCGAACCCGGTGAAGCCCACCATCCGGTCCGCGAGGCCTGCGACGGGCACCATCGCGCCAAAGTTGATCCACCACGCGGTGGATTGCGCCTGGCTGCCGCTCAAGCCGTTGCCCTGGCGCCACAGCCAATTGCCGACGTTGGCCGAATCCACCTCGCCATCGGTCGTTACCGGACGCCCGCCCGTGGAGCGCGCCTTGCTGGTTATGTTGCCGGTCAGGTTGCCGCCGACCTTCAACAACAGGTTGCCGCCCCCCTCCGGGAACCAGGCGCCCGCCGGGCTGCCGGCTGTGGCGGTCGTGGCACTGCCGGCGGTGTAGACGCCGAACAGCGATTCCATGCTCAAATCCCCGCCGGCCAGCAACTCCAGGTCCGCCGCACCGGTGCGGATCACGCTGAAACGCGTGCTGCCGCCGACGATCTTGCTCGGGCCAAACACGCCGTAATGGCTGTCGGCCAGGCGCAGGTTACCGGCCTGCGGCTGCGGTTGCAGCGCTCGGCTATCGGCTGCCTGGGTGTCGGCACCGGCCACCAGGCGCATCGACCAGGCCTCGGAGCCCGCGGGCAGCATCGGCGCCGCCGCCCACAGCTTGCCTTGCCCATCCGCCCCCGGCACACGCAGTTGCACCGAGGTGGCATTGCCCGGCAACTTGACGTTGGTGCCCACCGGCAACAACGCGCCACGGGGCAGCGGCTTGGTGCCATTGAGGATCACCGTCGCGGTGCTGCCCAATACCCCCGGCAACGGGACTCCCGCAGGCCAGGTCATGATGCGCACACTGGTGAGGCTGACCAGCACGGTGCCGGCGTCCAAGATGCTGCCCGCCGGCAAGCTCACGCGCTGGGTCAATATCGTTCCCGCCGGGTACAGCACGGTCCCCGCGGCATTACGTACCGCGCCCGCCAACACGGTACCGGCCGGCAGTGCCAGGGTCGCATTGAGGGTTGCCGCCGCCGGCAAGCGGGTGCCGGCCGGCAGGCTGCGGGCCTTGATCGAGATGTCGAAGTTGAGGGCCACGCCGCCGGGGAACGTAGTGCCGTCCGCCAGCGTCACGCCGTTGCCCGGCACCACCACGGTGCCACCGGTGAAGTCGACACCGGCGCGCAGTACCCAGCCGTTGTCATCCGCAGTCGCGGCCGGCGCTGCAAAGCCATCGTTGATACTGCCGTAGATATTCAGGTCGCCACCGGCGCGCAGGGTCAGGCTGCCGGCCTCGGTGGGCTGAACCGATTTGAGGCTGGCGTAGCGATACCCGGACAGGTTCAGGTCGCCTTGCACGACCAGGTCGCCGTCAGCGCTGTTGCTGACGATTTCCACACCGGGGCGCAAGTGGAAGCTATCGCCGTAGGTCGCGTTGTTCAGGCCGGCCAGCTTGGTCTGCGTCAGGTTGGTATTGCTCAGCGCCGCATTGATGTAGGTGGTGCTCAACGCATGCAGGTCATCCAGGTATTGCTGGGTGACGACTTGATACGGCCGGCCGGTGGCCGTGGTGTCGGTGCCGACCGGCGCATCGGTGTAGGTGGCCATGCCGTTGAGGGCAATCGAACGGGCACCCTGGATCGTCAGGCGCCCACTGGCGTCGATGGCAATGTCATTGGCGCCCACGCGGGGCGCATTCAGTTCCAGGGTGCCCCGGTTGCGTCCGTCATTGCCGGTGGCGGTTTCGGTGCCATGGCGCAGGTCGATGCGCATCCCATCGGCCAGGGTCAGTTGGCCAGTGCCCGACCCCAGGATCACGCTGGCGCGGTTCGGCGAATCGATGATCTTGCCGTAGCTGTCGACACGCAATTGCGTGCCATGGGCGTCGAGTACCGCCGTGCCGGCCAGCGTCAGGCCGTTCTTGCCGGCCAGGTTGATGTTGCCGACGCGTTCGCCGCTGGCGTCCACTCGGCCGGTGACCAGCAGGCTGCCATTGTCCACCGAGACATTGACGGTATTGGCCTTGACGCCGTCGCCAATCGTCAAGTCGCCCTGCTTGAGCTGGAAGCTGCGCGCACCAAACACCTCGCCCTGGTTGAGGCGCTGGTTGATGGCCGCGAACCGCTCGCTCAGGCTGCCGCTGCCGCCCAGGTGCTGGGCCTGGATCTCCACCGCGCCGGCCAGGTACGGCACCAGCGTGCCGCCGGCATCGTAGTAGCCGCTGCTGCCGGCGAGGATCTTGCCCGCCAGGTCGACGGTGCCCGCCGCGTCGCCCACCGCCACGGCGCGCAGCTTGCCCGCCTGGTTGAAGGTGGCCGAGAGATCGATGGTCGAGCCCGTGGCCTGCCGCACATTGCCCGCGCTGCTTTGCAGCACCACGTCGCCGCCCGCGCTGTATTTGGTCAGGTCGTCGAACACGATGGCGCGACCGGACACATCAATCGAAGCGTTGTCGGTGAGCACCACATCACCACGGGCGCCCAGGGTCACCTTGCCGCTGGGCAGTACCACCGCGCTGGCCAGGCGCAGGCTGTCGCCCTGCAGCGACAACTCGCCGCCAAGCCCCTCCACCTTGCCCACCGGCCCCGACGAGGCGCTGACATCAATCGCGCCACCGGCGGTGATCTTGTTCACCGAGCCGGCTTCGCCGGTCATCAGTGGCGTGAGGATATTGAGGTTACCGCCACTGTAGGCAAAGCCCTTGATCGCGTCGTAGGCGCCCTGGCTCTGATACACCGAGAGGCTGCCCTTGTGGTTGGCGGTGATGCGCTCGCTGGCATTCAGGTTGACGTTGGCAAAGCCCAGCGCCAGGCGGTTCAAGGTGGCGGTGGTACTGGCCTGGGCAAACTCGCCATAGCCGAATGTAATGCGCTCGGCGTTGATGTCCAGGCGCCCGGTGCCGGTGCCGGCACCGCCAGCCACCACAGTGCCGGGGGCTGCCTCGGCGCCCTGCCAGATCAGGTTGGCGGTGTGGATGGTGGCCACATCATTCGCGCCTCCCGCGCCATAGATCGCCGGGGTGGAGAGCATCAGATTGTTCAACAGGGACTTGCCCGTGACCGCGTCGTAGGTGTCGAGGGTGGTCGATCCGTAGAAATTGAAGCTGTCGCGTGCCGACAGTTGCAGGGTTTCCAGGGCCGGGGCGCCGAACTGAGTGTCGCCGCGCAGCAAGCGGTCGAGCACTTGCTGGGTGAGGGTCAGGCCCGCCGGCAGGCGATTAGCCGCGGCAGCGTCAGCCAGGGCCTGCGGGCTGCCGACGTTGATGCTGGCGACGCCGAGGTTCAGGTGCCGGGTGCCGTAACGCACCTCGTCGCCCATCAGCAGGGTCTTGTCAGTCAAGGCGACGATGCTGCCCTCGGAGTAGAGAGCGGTTTGCCCGCTGCAAGGGTCGCCGGCACAGGTGCCCAGCTTGATCCCGCCGCTGCTGCTACCCGCGGGCGCACTGACCACATTGAGCAACCCATTGGAGACCGCGAGCATATTGCCCACGCTGTAGACAAAACCATCACGTGCGTCATAGCTGGCCTTGCCGCGCCCGATCGTATTGATCGACGCGCCCTGCTCCACCACGATTTCCCCGTCAGCACTCAAGAGGAATACTTCCGGCGCGGCCAACGTCGCCCCCGTACGCAGGGTGACCGAGCCGCTGGGCATATTTGCCAGGTTGATGTAGCCACCGTTCTGGCCATACGAGACCTGGGTCATGCCGCCGATCATCAGGCGTGCGGCACCCAGGGCATTGAGGCTCGCCGCATCCACGGTGACGCCAGCGAAATCCGCTGTGGCCGCATTGCCTGCCGCCACCACTTCGATTTCGCTGTTGTCCATGTTGAGCACCGCCACGGTACCGGCGTAACCGCCGGCAGCCGCATCGAAACGGCCGATCCCCTGGAACGAGAAGGCATCCGCACCGGCCCCCGGCCGCAAGGCCAGCTCCAGGGTCTTGGCGTCCCGCTCGAGCATCGCCCGAGGCACGCCGAGCCTGGCGGCGTCGGCCACCGCGAACTGCGCATAACTGGTTTCGTTGTACTGGGAATAACGGCGCAAGGTATCGGCCGACGTGAGGATCAATTGGCTGGCAATGCTGTTGCTGATCCCGGTATTGGCGATGGACAGCCGACCCGCAGTCGACCACGAGCCGTTGCGCATCTGCTGGGTCGGCCCCACGCCTGCGGCCCCGGCCAAGCCGTTGATTTCGACTCGGAACGCGCCCGGCATCAAGGCATACGTCGACGGCATCAGGGTATAGGTGCCCGCCGCGAGCCCCGGCACCCCTGCGCCAATCGTGATTTGCTGGCCGATCAACGGATCGACCGCGCCGCCCTCCGGCGCCACGGGTGCGTAGCCGGGCTGCACGCCGGGCACAATCGCGTAGACCGGGTTGGTGCCCAGGCCCGGCAGCACAAAACCGCCGTTGGCTCCGATCTGCATCAACGGGTTGTAGCGGGCGTCGGTAGAACCGCCGCGCCCGGAAATAAACCCGGCGCCAAGTAACTCGCCGCCGCCGGACAGGTCCACAGTGGCCTCAGGCAGCACCGCCACCGACTCACCGCCAAGAACCACGCCGACCTGCAGGCCACCGTTCAGCGTCGGTATCCCGCCCTGCCCGAGGAACGTCACGGTCTTGCCGTTGTATTGATAGATCTGGCCGTCCACCGTACCGCCGTAGGGCAGCACTAGGCCCCTGCCGCTCACCGAGGTCAGGCTGCCCGGCAGCAGTTCAACTTTGCTGGAGCCCAGGCTGCCGATCTCAATCAGCCCCAGCGGCGCACGCACCACCCCGCCCTGCTTGATGGTCGGGCCACCCAGTTGCAGGCGACCGAACGCCGAGTACGGCACGCCAGCGGTGCTGTTGCCGGTACGGGCGATGGTGAGGGTGCGTGTCGGGTCGTAGTTATATCCCGTGGTGTCATTGTCAGCGTCCAGATAGCCCGCCATCACCCTCGCGCCGACCTCAGTCGCCGGGTACAGCTGGGCCGCGCGCAAGGTCATATCACCGCGCGTCATCAGTTGCGTGCTGATGCCGGTAGCGATCACATCCGCACCCGCCCCCACCAGAAACCGCAGGTCGCCCTGGCTGGTCAGTTGCACATCATCGAAGCCGCGACGGTCGATACTCACCTGACTGCTATCGCTCAGGGTCAGGTCACTCTTGTTGCTGAACAGCACATTGCCACGCACGTCGACCAGGTTGCCGGAGGCATTGAACAGCGCCTGGCTGTCACGTTGAGACATGCCGCTGGTCAACACCGGATGCAGGTATTGTTGTTTGTTCGGGTCCAGCGGCGCGAGGATGCCCGCCAGCAGCAGGTAAGGCGCCGACAGGTTGATACGGGAATTGGCCGCCGCCGTTTCAGTCAGCCCCATGGCACCGCTGTACAGGCGCAGGCTCTGGCCCATGGTCAGCGACACATCACCGTCAAAACTCAGCAGGCCATTGCTGAGCAAGGCCAGGTTGTCAAAGCCGCCGGCACGCACCTGGTCCACGCCCAGCGCGCCATGGCCGTACGCCAGGCTGGCGGCGGCCGCGTCGGCGCTGCCCGGCAATGCGCTGCCCTGGTGGGCCTGGCTGAGCACCAGTTCACGGACGTTGAGCACACGGTCGGTCACCGCGCTCATGGCGTAGTACGGGCTTTCCAGCGCCAGCGACAAGCTGCCGCCCGACGCCCCTGCACCACCGGCGCGCGCTACAAAACTGCCATCCAGGTACAGGCCGTTGTTGGACGCAAAGCTGATGCGGCCGCCATTGCTTGCCACCTGCACCCGGCCCTGGCCCGGGATATCCAGGGCCGCCTGTGTACCGGAGGCGTCCAGGCGGGCGCCGTCGCGCACCACCACAAACAGGTCGCTGGCCTTGGCAATCCCGGTGGCCAGATCGATGTCGCCGCCAATACTGATGGTGCCGCCATTGCGGACCTGGCCGTAGACACTGCCGCGATTGCTCACTGCCGTGACGGCCCGCGAGGCGACGTCGATCAGCGCGTTTTCGCCGACCCAGATCGAACGACCGTGGCCGCCAGCGTTGACCAGTTCGGAAGCCGGAACCGTCAAGCCGCCCAGGCTGACACTGCCGCCCCAGGCATTCAGGGTGCCGTCGAGGGTCAACTGGCCGACGCTGCGCAGGTTAATGCCTTGGCCAGGGTCGACGTTGATCACCGCCCCCTTGCCCACATTCAGCGTGGTCGTCGCCAGTTCGGCCGCCGTGGATTCCTGATGCCCTGCCGTCAAGGTCAGGCTGGCGCCGCGCCGTTGCGTCAGCACGCCCTTGGTGGCGTCTTCCTGATACAGCGCCGGTGTCCAGCGCTCCAGGGCCGTGGCCGGGTCGCTGCCCGTGGGGCTGGCCGAGGTCTGCTCGCCCAGGCGATAGACCGGCGTGGTCACATCCACGCGCGTATCGTCGGTGACCAGCAAACCTTCGTTGCCGGTGATGTCATAGGCCGAGAAGCCCTTGTTGAAGAAATCGCCCGCCAGTTTCAGTGTGTCGGCGGTCGGTGCGGTGGCGCTGTCGCCGATCTGCACCTTGCGCGCCTGCAGCGCCAGTGTTCCGCCGCCGTTGACGCCATAGCCACGGATTTCACCGTCCAGGGCCAGGTTGCCGAGGGCGCCTACGGTCACGTCACCGCCCTTGCCGCCGGCGAGCTTGCCGTCGAGGCCAAGGCTGCCACCGGAGGATGCATCCACCACGCTGCCGGCTGCCAGATGCACATTGCCGGTGCTGCGCAACGACACCTTGCCGCCGTTCACCGAGGCCACGCCGCCCACGTCGGCTGGGTCCAGCAGCAGGTTGTTCCAGCGTCCGCTGGTGTCGAGCCTGACGCCGGCGGCCACGTCGAGGCGGCCGTTGCCTGCCAGGATCGTATCGCCGACCGCCCCCGCCTTGAGCGGGTCGACCTGGCTGAGGATATTGCCCGCATTCAGACTGCCACCATGGGCCGTGAGGTTGGCATTGATGGCTACGCCTGGCCCGAACAGAGTGATGTCGCCCCCGTCCGCCACCTTCAGCGCGCCATTGACGGTGATCTGCTGCGTGGCGCCAACCTTGACCGCGCCCAACTGGTAGCCATTGAGCTGGTCACTGTCGAGCACCAGCGTGCCTTGGCGATCCGCCGGCAAGGCGGTGCTGAGGTCGAGGCCATCGGCAATCTTCTGCGTATTGCTGTCGATCAGGACCTGGTCGGTGCTGCCGCTGAGGGCATAGCGCAAAGTACCGGTGGTCTTGTTGTAGATCGGGATGTATTGGCCAATGATCAGTTGCGCGCGCTGGGCCCGGGCCTTCTGCGATTGCTGGTAGCCATCGAGGTTGATGTTCGGCGCCTGGGTCTGGCGGTCGCCCTGGAACACGTCGCTGATCAACTGGCCTTCGAGCACCGCGCTGGTGGTGCCCACCACCAGCTTGCCGGCGTCGCGTCCCACGGTATAACCGGCCTCGTAGCGGCGCTGCGGCGCGATCAGCGGGTTGTAGTAGTACTCGGTCTGGCCCCAGCGTGCGCTGGTGTCTTCATAGCCTTTGTAGAAACCCGAATAGAGAATATCGCCCGGCGCCCTGGAGACTTCATACAAGCGGCCATTGGGGCCCTTGAGCCAGGTCTGCTGGATATAACCGGCCTGTACATCCACGGTGCCGCCGGACAGGTTGATCTGCGCGCCCTGCTGGGTCACCACCTCCTTGCCGGTGAAGGTCACCGTGCCGCCCTGGGCCATCCATTCACCCACCGAGTGGCCCTGGGTGCCGAGGTAGCCGCCGACTTCCAGCAAGCCGCCGGCGGTGTACCAACGGTCTGTGGCATAGCCGTTGGTGCCCGCCGGCACAAACACCAGCTCGCGCAGGTCGACCCACACATCGTTGTTGATCAACTGGCCGCCATCGCGGTTGACCGGCGCATCGCGCTGCTCGTTGCCCTGCACGTTGATCTTGATGTTGTTGGATTCCATCGACACCTTGACGCCGACGGCACCCGACACATCGATCATCGCGCCGTCGCGCACCAGGCTGCGCCCAGCGGCGCTGACCGCGACCTGGCCGCCGGTGGCGAGGGTGATCGAGCCTTTCTGGAAGTCCACGGTGCCGCCGCTGACGATCTCGATCCGTGACTGGTCGGTGCGGTCGGCCACCGCGCTGAGATTGTTGAACGCGCCGGTGACCAGGTTGGCGGGCGTGCCATCGAGGTTGACCAGGCCATTGCCTTTCTGGCTGTTGAGCGCGGTGCTGCCGCTGCTGTCCAGCAGGATCGCAGTGGTGCTGCCCTCGCCCAGGGTCACGCTGCCGGTGGTGTCGGTGGCGGCGTTGAGCAAATGGACCGTGCCGCGGGTGTCCACCGAAGTGCTGGCCAGGGCCACGCCATTTTGCTGCACCTGGTGCCCGGTCAGCGTGATGTCGCCGGTCGAGGCCATGATCAAGCCGCTGTTGGTGACCTTGCCGGCGCTGCTGCCGGCGTTGAGGCTGGTCGCCACTTCATTGCCACGGGTGGTCGAACGGTCATTGCCGGTAGTGCCGACGCCCTTGCGGATGTAAAAACTGTCGCCGGCCGCCAGGGTGGCCTGGCCCTTGGCGGTGTTGATAGTGCCGGCGTTTTCCACCTCTGTGCCGAGCAGCAAGGCATAGCCGCCGGCGTCGGTGGAGGTGGCCGGGCTGTGGGTCTGGATCAGTGCACCGCGCTGAACCTCGACCTTGCCCGCCGCATCGGTGAAGGTCGGTTGGGTGCCGGTGGCGTCCACGTAAATGCCACGTTGAGTGAATTGCTCATCGGTGATGTTCGCGGCGGCGGCCACCAGGTTGCGCACGTTGACCTGGCTGGTACCGCTGAAGACCACGCCGTTGCGGTTCATGATCATCACCGTGCCGGCGCCGGTGATCTGGCCCTGGATCTCGCTGGGGCGCGCATTGGGGTCATTGACGCGGTTGAGCACGGCCCAACTGGCCTGCTGCTGGAAATCCAACGTGGTGTTGCGCCCGACGTTGAAGGTCTCCCAGTTGAGGATCGCCTTGTCGGCGGTCTGCTCGATGGTCACCGTAGTCTTGCCGCCGGCCTGGGTCTGCACCGGGCCCTTGGCGTTGGTCCAGCCTTGGGTGAGGCTGTTGTCGACCTGCAGGCCGCCCTTGCCCAGGCCATCGGGAACGGTCGAGACCTGGCCGAAGGCCGCCTGGCGCCCTGCCGCCTGCGCCGCTTGTTGCGCCGCAATTGCCGCGACGCTGGTATTGAGCGTGCTGATCGAGCGCGACAACTGCTGCTTGACCCGCGCCTGCTGGTTCAGCGATGGAATCCCCGGCACCTGGCCCGCCCCGGTGCGCGCCGCCGTCGCCGCCTGGGACGCGCCCTTGTCGGCAAACCAGCCGGAACTGAAGGCTGTGGCCGCCTGGGCGTTGCCCGCCACCATCAACAGGGCAATGGCCTGGGCCAACGGTTTGAGGCGCAGGATCGTCTGGGCGCTCTGGCCTTGGGCAGTGCGGTTTACCGGTGATTTGCAGCGGACCATCGGAGATCTTCCTTGTTTGTAATTCGCCAGGGGCAAGACACGCCCGCGTATGAGGGTTAGGCGGTTGGCGAGGGGCCGGACTGAACTTCTGTCATGGAAAGTTCACATGGGGCTGGTAGCGCAAAAAAATCAGCAACGGCACAGGCCGTTGCTGATCGGGTGTTGCAGGTCGGTGAAGGCGTGGGTTACAGCGGACGACCGATGCCGTTGCAAACGTTGGTTTTACCGATGCTCAGACCGCTGGTTGCCGTCAGGAAAGTGTCGGTGATGGCAGCTTTCCAGTTAGCCGGCAGCGGCACGAAACGGTTGGCCGAAATCGCGGCGTCGTTGTTGGCAGTGGCGCCGAAGTGCTTGGTGAAGAAGCCACGTACCTGGGAGGTCTGATCAGCGTTGGCATAGCACTGGCTGAAGATCAGGTTGGTGAAGCCAAGGATCGGGTAGCCCGAATCAGGGTACGGTTGAACGCCGGCCGCGCCCACTGGACCGAACACTGGCACCCAGTTGTCAGGGTTGTTGATGTCCAGCGGAGCGCTTGGGTCGTTAGGTGGCAGTACCTGGGCGATGGCGTCGGAAACGTTGCCCGGCGCTGGCGACACACCTTCGACGCCGTTGGCTTCGTCTTTACCGACGCGAGCAACCTTGGTGGCGTCGTCCAGGCCTTCCAGGGTGGAGGCCGCGTAGTCAGGGCTCATGTAGGTGATGCGGCCTTGGGCGGCGCCCAGGGCAGTCATTACACCCTGGCTGCCGGTGGCAGCAACGGCGCCGGCAGGCAGGCCACCGGAGAAGCTGTTGGCGAACGTGGTGGTAACGGCGAAGGAGCCGGTTTCAGCGTTGCACTTGGCGTTGAGGAAACGGGTGAACAGCTCGGTGGTGCCGCTGCTCTCGCTGCGATACACGATAACGATCGGACCGGTACGCCCAGCACCGGAAATCCCGCTCCAGTTCTTGATGCGACCGGAGAACACACCGCACAGCTCTTGCACGCTCAGGTCAACATTCGCGCTGCCGGTTTTGTTGAACGGAATGGCCACCGACGTTGCAACCGACGGCACCTGGATCAGCTTGCCCCAGGCCGGTTGTTTGGTAGATGCGTAGGTCGACAATTCAGTCGCAGTCAGTTTGGAATCGCTACCAGCCCAGTGCACGTTCTTATTGGTAACGCCGGCCACGAACTTGGTGTAGTCGTTGGTCAGGAAGGCAGCCTTGCCATTGCCGCTGCCGACGCCGATGTACGGGGCGAAGCCAGTGGTGAGTACGCCGGCAGTCTGGTACAGCGGCTGTGGCAAGGTCGCGCCGCCGCCGTTTACGTCAGCGAATGCAGCCTGTGCCGAGCACAGTGCAGCGAGGGTCATGGATACCGCGAGAACGTTGCGCTTAAACATGAAGAAGCTCCTTTCGTCGTGTTTGTACGTTTGGGGTAGATGGCTCTTGCATGACGCCATGGCTTCGGTCCCAAGCCGTGATGCGGGGGTGGCGAGGGGTGAGGCCATGGGTAGGAAATTTCGCAGTTTCCGATGACAGCAATAGGAAAAAACCTCGGGAGGAACACCTTGATTTTTAAAAGATTCTCGGGTGTTTTCGTCATCGTTCTGAACGCTTTGGGCGCAGGTGACAGCGAGGTTTCAGCCCGTAATGGGTGGAGGCGGTACGGGCTGTGGCAAGGGCGGTTGGATGTGACGGAATGAGGAACCCGAGGTTGGGCCTGGCGATGTCGACCCGCGCCGAAATCAACTGAGCAGCCCCTTCCCACCTTTCTTGACCGTATTCAGGTTACGAGTTGGTTGATCTCGATGATCGGCAACAGCACCGCCATCACGATCACCAGCACCACCGCGCCCATCACCACGATCATCAGGGGCTCGAGCAACGCGGTCATGCCCATCGCGCGCCGTTCGATATCCCGCGACAGCGTCTGCGCGGCACGCTCGAGCATCGGCGGCAGCGCGCCGGTTTTTTCGCCGCTGGCAATCAGGTGGATCAGCACCGGCGGGAAGACTTTTTCCACCGCCAGCGCCGGGGCCAGGTTGACGCCCTCGCGCACCTTGGCGGTGGCGTCGTTGACGCATTGGCTCAGGCGGTCGTTGGAGAGGGTCTGGCGCGCCGCCTCCAGCGCGCGTAGCAGCGGCACGCCGGCCCCGCCGAGGATCGCCAGGGTCGAGGCAAACCGCGCGGTGTTCAGGCCCAGCACAAAGCGCCCGATCAGCGGCAGGCGCAGCACGCGACTGTGCCAGTTCAGGCGCGCCACGGGATTGCGCAGGTACAGGCGCCAGCTCCAGAAACCGCCGACAAGCGCACCGAAACACAACCAGCCCCAGGCGCGGATGAAGTCGCTGGCGTTGAGCATTGCCAGGGTCAGGCCCGGCAGGTCCTGGCGCGCCTGGGAAAACGCGCTGACCACCTGCGGCACCACGTAGCTCAACAGGAAAATCACGATGCCGATGGACACCAGCCCGACCACGCCGGGGTAGATAAAGGCCGTGAGGATCTTGCCGCGCAGGTTGTTGCGCTCCTCGATGTAGTCGGCCAGGCGCTCCATCACTTGGGCGAGGTCACCGGACTCCTCCCCCGCCGCGATCAACGCGCGATAGATCGACGGAAAATCCCGTGGCCGTGCCGCCAATGCATCAGCCAAGCGCATGCCGCCGCGCACATCGGCACGCACGGCGGCGAGGGTCTGGGCGATGTGTTTTTTCTCGGCCTGCTCCACCGTCGCGCTCAGTGCTGCCTCCAGCGGCAGGCTGGCGCCGAGCAGGCTCGCCAGTTGCCGCGTGGCCCAGGCCAGGTCGTTGTCCGACAGTTTGGCAGTGAACAGGCTGCTGCCGGCGGCATTCGGCTGATTGCCTTCGACCTGCACCGACAGCGCGGTCAGGCCACGGCTGCGCAACGCGGCAAACGCGCCGCTCTGGCTGTCCGCCTCCAGGTGCCCGGCCTCGACTTTGCCGCTGGCGTCGGCGGCTTCATAGCGATAGCGATTCATCAGGCGTCCCGCGTCACGCGCAGGATTTCTTCGGGCGCAGTGGCGCCGCTGCGCACCCAGCGCTCGCCGTCTTCGCGCATGCTCAACATCCCGGCGCGGCGCGCGGCCACGCGCAGGTCCTGCTCGCCGGCGCCCTGGTGGATCAGGCTGCGCACGTCGTCGTCGACGCAGAACAATTCATGGATCCCGGTACGCCCGCTGTAGCCGATCTGGTTGCATTGCGCGCAGCCCACCGGGCGCCAGGTGCCGGGCGCGGCCGGGTCCTGCTGCTTGCAATGCGGGCACAGGCGCCGCACCAGGCGCTGGGCCAATACGCCCAACAGCGACGACGCCAGCAGGAACGGCTCGACCCCCATGTCGATCAGGCGGTTGACCGCCGACACCGCGTCGTTGGTGTGCAGGGTCGCCAGTACCAGGTGGCCGGTGAGCGAGGCTTGCACGGCGATTTGCGCGGTCTCCAGGTCACGGATTTCACCGATCATGATGATGTCCGGGTCCTGGCGCAGAATCGCGCGCAAGGCCAGGCCGAAGGTCATGTCGATCTTGGCGTTGACCTGGATCTGGCTGATGCCCGGCAAGTCATATTCCACCGGGTCTTCCACGGTGAGGATGTTGCTGGTGCTGGCATCCAGCCGCGCCAGGGCCGCGTACAGGCTGGTGGTCTTGCCGCTGCCCGTGGGCCCGGTGACCAGCACGATGCCGTGGGGCTGGCGGATCAGCGTATCGAGGCGCGCCAGCAGTTGCGGCTCCATGCCCAGGGTTTCCAATTGCAGGCGCCCGGCCTGTTTGTCGAGCAAACGCATCACCACGCGCTCGCCATGCCCGGTCGGCACGGTCGATACGCGAATATCAATCGGCCGGCCGGCCACGCGCAGGGCGATACGGCCGTCCTGGGGCAGGCGCTTTTCGGCGATATCGAGCTGGGCCATGATCTTGATCCGCGACACCAGCGCGCCATGCAGCGCCTTGCGCGGCGACACCACGTCACGCAGGGTGCCGTCGACGCGATAGCGCACCACCGAATGGGTTTCATAGGGTTCGATGTGAATGTCACTGGCCTCATCCCGCGCCGCCTGGGTGAGCAAGGCGTTGATCATGCGAATCACCGGCGCGCCGTCCTGGGTGTCCAGCAGGTCGGTGATTTCGGGCATGTCTTGCATCAGGCGGTCGAGGTCGACTTCGTTTTCGGCGGCGCCGACCACGGCGGCGGCGCTGCCGGTGTCGGCGTAGGCACTGGCGAGCAGGCCGTCGAGTTCGTCGTCGCGCACCTGTTCAAGGCGGCTGTGGCCGAACTGACGGTGTACCTCGCTGATGGACCAGCCGGGGGTCGAGGGGCATACGGTGAGTAGCCTGCCTTCCTCGCAGGGACGCAGGAGGATGCGTTGGGATTTGGCCCAGGCGTAGGGGAGCAGGCTCATGGCTTTTGCCCTGTTTGTAGGTGTACATATCCGTTGTTGGGGTCACGTCTACTTGGGGTTCCGCTCTTACAGCGGCTCACTTTTGAAGAGCGCAAAAGTAAGCAAAACGCTCTTGCCCCAACACTCGGCACCTCGCCCAGGCTCGGTGTGCCCGTAATCCGACATTGATTTGGGCGGCCGCCGCCACGCGCCATCCATGGCGCGGGGCGGCTAAACCGGCCTCCCTGCCGGTTTACCCCCCAAATCAATATCGAATTCCGGCCAGCGTGTTTGATGGGCCGCCTAGGATCAAGATCAAGGTCAAGATCAAGATCAAGATCAAAAACAACGTGAAAGCAGGTGGGTTTTTCTGTGGGAGCTGGCTTGCCTGCGATGGCCTCCACTCGGTGTGCATGCAGTACCGAGGTGTCTGCAGCGCAGGCAAGCCAGCGCCCAACAAGAATGCAACCATAAGTCACGGCCGCGTCCCTTCGGAAACCGGCACCGCGCGGATCACTGCCCGCGGCCCCTGTTGTTGGCCACCCGGGATCGCCTTCTCCACCGAAGGCAACTGCGGCGCCTGCACATCCGGCATCGCCCAGCTGTGCTCCGGTTGCAGCCCGCCCTGGGCGCGGCGCATGAATTCGTAGCGGTTCAGGGTGATGCTGCGCCCTGCTCCGCTGTCGCGGATGATGTAGGGGCGCAGGAACACCATCAGGTTGGTCTTGTTCACGCTGCGCTTCTCATTGCGAAACAATGCGCCGAGGCCGGGAATATCCGACAGCCACGGCACCGCATCATTGCTCTGGCTGTAGCCGTCCTGCAGCAGCCCGCCGAGCACCATGATCTGCCCGTCATCCAGCAGGATGCTGGTGTCGATCGCGCGCTTGTTGGTCACCGTGCCGGCCTCCACCGAAGCCCGCGCATCCACGGTGCTGACCTCCTGGTAGATATCCAGCT
This sequence comes from Pseudomonas sp. 13B_2.1_Bac1, assembly GCF_025466155.1. Taxonomy (NCBI): domain Bacteria; kingdom Pseudomonadati; phylum Pseudomonadota; class Gammaproteobacteria; order Pseudomonadales; family Pseudomonadaceae; genus Pseudomonas; species Pseudomonas sp. 13B_2.1_Bac1. The sequence continues at coordinate 151,365 of NZ_JANLOH010000068.1, forward strand.
TCACCGTGCCGCCCTCGGAAATCTGCGGGCGCACGTTGAGCTTGAGCCCCACCTCCTCACGCTGCACGGTCTGGAACGGGTTGTTGCTGGTGCCCCCGCCACCGGTCACGTAGCTGCCGGTGACAAACGGGATGGTCTGCCCGACGAAAATACTCGCCGCTTCGTTGTCCAGGGTCAGCAGGTTCGGCGTCGACAGCACGTTGGTGCCGCCCTTGCTCTTCAGGGCGCGGGCCAGCACCTTGAGGTCGAGCACCTTGCCGATCCCGGGGATGTCTACGGTGCCGTTGACCAGGCCGACGTTGAGGCCCTTGGGCAGCACATCAATGCTGGTGGGGCTGGCGGGCTTGCCATTCACGCCGCTGCCGCCCAGGTTGACGCCGCCGAAGCCGCCCTTGCCACCGAGGTTGCCGGCCTGCCATTGCACGCCAAACTCGGTGGCGTCGTCCTCACCGACTTCCACGATCAGACTTTCGATCACCACCTGGGCGCGGCGCTGGTCGAGCATGTCGATCACTTCGCGCAGGTTGCGGTACAACGGGTCCGGGGCGGAAATCAGCAAGGTGTTGGTGGTGGCGTCGGCCTGGATGGTCACGCCGCCGGCGCTGAATGCGGTGTCCTGGTCACTGGGAGTGCTGCCGGTGCCAGTGGTAGAGCCGCTGGCTTGCCCGTAACCCGACTGCACGCCGCTGCCGGTGGGCGTGCCGCTGCTGTTTTGCGCGGTGCCGGTGGCCGGGCTGTTCTTGCTATTGCCGCCCATGCTGCTGAGCTTGCCACGGGCATCGTCGCTCACCCCGGTATCGCTTTCGCCGGTGAGCAGCCCGCGCAGCGACTGCGCGAGCTTGCCGGCCTGGGCATTGCGCAGGTACACCACGTGCATATTGCTCGGGTTGCTCTGGGCATTGTCGAGCTTGTAGATCAGGTTGCGCGCCAGCTCCGTACGCTCTGGGCTGCCGGAGCGGATGATGATCGAGTTGGAGCGCGGGTCGCCGATCACGTTGATCTTCTGGGTCTGGTCGGCGCCCTGGGTTTCCAGCAACTCGCCGACCATCGCGGCGATGTCCACGGCGATGCCGTTCTGCACCATCACCACGTCGGTGTCGATCGCGCTCGGGGTGTCGATGCCATTGATGATCTGCGCGACGCGCGCGAGGTTTTCCGCATAGTCGGTGATGACGATGCTGTTGTTGCCGGGGTAGGCATTGATCGGGTTGTTCGGCGACACGATGGGGCGCAGCACCGGGATCAGGTTCACCGCATTTTCATACTGCAGGCGGAAAGTGCGCGTCTGCATGCCGCTGCTGCCGGCGCTGTAGATCGGCCCGCCAAGCAACTTCGCATCGGCCTCCGGCACCACCTGGGCCACGCCGCCCACATCGACCACGCTGAAGCCCTGCATGCGCAGCGCCGCCAGTAGCATGTCGTAGGCCTGGTGCGCGGGCACCTGGCCCTCGCTGACCAGGGTGAGGTTGCCTTTCACACGCGGGTCTACCAAAAATTGCTGGCCGGTGGCGCGGGACAAGGCGCGCACCACCGCCTGGATATCCGCGTCGACGAAATTGAGCTGCACCGGCTGGTCGCCCAGCGGGTTGCGCGCCTTGACCGGCGCCGGGGCCTGGCCGCGTGCACTGTGGGTGACCGGGTGTTGCACGCGGGGTTTGGGCGTGACTTCACGCTGGCGATCGAGCGGGGTTTCGCCGCTGCGACGGGTGTCGGCCAGAGGCTGGCCGAGTTCGCTGTCCACCAGCAAGGGCGTGTTTGGCTGCGGGCTGCTGCACGCGCTCAACGCCAGCAACAGCAGCGGCGCGACCTTGCGAAAAGGCGCGTGATGGGGGACTGACCACTTCATGAAGCTTCCTTAGCGCCAAGCGCCTGATCCATGCGAACGGTCCCGGACACAGTGCCGGCCGAGTTATCGACAGCATCCGGCGCGCGCTGCAAGCGCGCCTCGGACACCTCCAGGGAAAACGAATGGGGATTGCCCAGCAACCAGCTCACCACGGCGTCTGCCGGGGCATTCTCCAGCGTGAGGCGCCAGCCGCCGGCGTCCAGTGCCTGCAACTGGTAATGCCCTTGCAGGCCGGCGCCATCGAGGGCCTGGCGCAACGCGGTTTCATCGCCGTGGCGCGGCGCCGCGACGTCCTGCAACAGCACCTGCAAGGCCGCCGCCTGGGCGCGCAGCTTGGGGGTCTCGGCCTGCCAGTACTCGATCTTCTTCAGCGCGGGTTGCACCAGCACCAGCCAGGTCAACAGACTCGCCAGGACCAGCGCAGCGCCGATCAGCAGGCGTTTCTCGCGCAACGCCAGGCCGCTCCAGAACACCTGCGCCTGGCTGCGCACCTGCCGCCACTTATTCATCACTGGCCTCCGGTTTCTCGGCGGCCTGGGCCGGGCCGATGCTCCAGCCATGCTCATCGCGCTCGGCGACAAAGCCGGCCTGGGCCAGCGCGGCTTGCCAATCGCCCACGGCCGTGGGGCTGCGACTGTCGGCGAGCAGCGCCAGGTGCAAGCGGCCCTGTTCGAAGTCCAGGCTGTCGACGCTGCCGACCATGAAGGGCAGATTGCTGCCCGCCAGCTGCAACAGGCGGGTAAAGCGCTGGCCCGGATCGGCGGCCGCACCGCTCTGGCGCGCAGCCAACTGCTGGCGGGCCTGCTGCAATGGGTTGAGCACCACTGGCAATTCAGGAAATGCCTGGCGGACCTGCTGGCTCATCAGCGCCTTGAGCCGCTGGCCCTCATCCACCTGGCGGGCGGCATACAGGTTGAGGCCGACGGTCCAGATCGACGTCGCCAGCGCTACACCGGCGAGCGCCCTGCCCCAACCGCCACGGGGCGCCTGGCTGAGACGCGCGTGCAAGCCCCAGGCCGGCACGGCACCGCTCCAACGCTGCTGCGCCTCCACCAGCGGCACATCGAGGGCCTGCAAGCCCAACGGGTGCACGGCGCCTTGCTGCAGGCTGTCACGGGTCAACAGATAGCCGTCTTCCAACGCTGCCGCGCCGACCGGCAAGGCATACGGCGCAGGGTACAGCCCGCGCAGCTTGAGCGGGGTTTGTGCGACGACCGCGGCGAGCCGCTCCAGGCCGGCCTTCGACACCCAGCCGACCTGCACGCGCCCATCGCTTTCACGCGGGCCGTGGGCCACCTGCATCTGCTCCACCGGACCGAGGATCAGCGCCTGGGCGGCACAGGCCACCGCCGCAGCGGTTTTCGCCGCAGGTAACGGCGGCAACTCAAGGCTGGTCAGCAGGCTGTCGCGCGGATGCAGGAAGCAATCCAGCGCCTGGCGGATCTTGCCCAATTGCGCCAGGCTGGCGTGCCCTTCGTCCACCACCACGCCGCGCTCCAGCCAGGCAAACGTCACCTGGCTGTCCACGCTTAACTCATCGAGCGGCGGCAGGCCAATACGCAAGCGTTTCATACCCCCACCCGCGACCAGATCACCCGTGGCGGGCGGTCTTCGGGCCGATGCAGCAGCGCGTCGAGGGTCACCCGACGCTGCTCGCGCCGTGCCTGGCCCTGCAGGCGAAACCACTCGCTGGTAATGCCCACCTGCACCGAATCCACCGCCACCTGGGGCAAGTGCAGGCGGTTGACGAAATCCCCGCGGTTGATAAACCAGCGGCCGCTGTCACGTTCGGCCAGCAACCCCCGGGCCTGGGCCAGGCTGAGCTGCGGCACCACCGCGCTGAGCACTTCGGCGCTGGCGGTGTTGCCATTGACCCAGGTATTGCTCGGAAGCACGCTAATATAGGTGCGCAGCCGCCGCAGCTGCGCCGAGTCCAGGCCGTCAATGCCGCTCAAGTCGTCGAGGTTGCGCAGCATCGGGTATTTGGCCGGCACACCGTTCTGCTCGTAGGAGGCGATGACCCGCTGGCTGATGCGCCGACTCACGGCCGGGTCGACCCCGATCAGGCGGCACAGGCGCTCGAAGGACTGCAATTGTTCGGCATCCGGCTGCTGGCGGTTGACCAGGTTGCGCAGGTTGAACTTGCCCTGCTCGTCCTCGATCTGCCCCTCGAACGCGCCGCCCTGGGCCTGCGCCCACGGCTGGTCGAGGCGCGTCAGCACCTCCTTCTGGCGCGCCTCCCAGAGCATCTGCCGGCTGCGCTCCAGGCCGCCTTGCAACAGCCACTGGCCCTGTACGCGCAATTGCTCGGCTTCCAGGCTGCGAGTGAACACACTCTGACGTGTGAGCATCGCCCCGGCGAGCACGGCCACCACCGCCGCGATCAGCAAGGCGCTGATAATCGCCATGCCGCGCTGCTTCGCCGCTGTGGGCGAATACCGTTTCATGGCGCGCCTTACAACTGCCAGGAGCCGATATCGGCATTCACGCCGTCGCCATCCGGTTGGCCGTCGGCCCCCAGCGAGAACACATCGACCTCACCATTGGCGCCCGGGTTGAGGTAGTGATAAGGGTTGCCCCACGGGTCGTTGGGCAGGCGCTCGAGGTAGGCGCGCCAGTTGCTGTTCTTCGCATCCGCCGGGCGCTCCACCAGCACCTTCAGGCCCTGGTTCATGCTCGGGTAGGTGCCGTGGTCCAGGCGATACAGCTTGAGGGCTTGCATCAAGCCGCCGATGTCCTGTTTCGCCGCCGTGGCCCGCGCCTGGTCCGGGCGATCCAGGACCTTGGGTACCACCATCGCCGCCAGGATCCCGAGGATGACCACCACCACCATGATCTCGATCAAGGTGAAGCCACGCTGGCCGCGAGGCCCTGGCAATGGGGATGTTAGGCGCGCGATATCCATCTCGACATTCCTTGGCTTGAGTGCATTTCGTGGCGCAGTGTTGCAAGAACACATGTCAGTCGTATTGAAAATCCTCGGGAGTTTCGGTCGCCAATCGGTCAACTCCCGGCGCTAGTCTGCGGGCCTGTTTCCAGGCTTTCGAGACCCCCATGGACAGCCGTCGCAAGGCGCAAGGCTTTACCCTGATCGAGGTGCTGGTGGCGCTGGCGATCATCGCCGTGGCCATGGCCGCAGCCGTGCGCGTGGCCGGGTTGATGACCCAGAGCAATGGCCTGCTGCGCGACAAGTCCATCGCCTTATTGGCAGCGCAGAGCCGCCTGGCCGAGTTGCGCCTGGAAGGCCATTTGCGCAGCGGCAAAAAGACCTTCGACTGCGACCAGGGCCGCTTGCAGCTGCGCTGCGAACAAACCATCAGCGCCGATGGTGCGCTGTTTCACGTGCATGTGCAGGTGCTCGACGCCCGCCGCGAAGCGCCGCCGCTGGCGCGCCTGGACACACAGGTCAGGGTCGAGTGAGCAGCGGCAGCGCAGGCCCGTCCGGCAATTTGTCGAGCTTCACGCGCAGCTTCTCGCCGCCGCGCTCGATCTCCACGCCGTCGCCTTCAATGGCCGTCAGGCGCACGCCGGGGCTGAGGCGTTCACCCAACAAAAAGCTGCGGGGCGGGCCGTCGTTGAGGCTGAGGATCGCCACGGCACCGCGTGCCCCGGCCAGCACACCCGAGACCTTGACCTGCACTGCAGTCGGCGTAGTCGAGAACCATTGCAGCGCCGGGTTATCACTGCGCGCCGCGAGGGCCTGGGGCGTGACCGCCGGTGTGTGGGATTCGGCCGACGTGAGCAGCAGCGGCGTCCACACCGCCACACCGGCCAACGCCGCCAGCACCGCCAGTGCCTGCACCCCGTGGGCCGGTGAAAAACGAAGGGCAAATGCCATGAGTGGGACCTCCTGTTTGTCCGTGGCACCAGCCTACAGCTCAATTCGCACGTTTTTATTTCAGCTCCTCTCCAGTTCTCCAGGTGCCCTGCGATGAAACAACACGGCTTCACCCTGATCGAGTTGATGGTGGTATTGGTGATCATCGGCATTGCCAGCGCCGCCATCAGCCTGACCATCAAGCCCGACCCACTGCACCTGCTGCGCAAGGACGCCGAGCGCCTCAGCCAACTGCTGCAAATCGCCCAGGCCGAAGCCCGCACGGACGGCCGCCCGATCACCTGGCGCGGCGATGCCGAGGGCTTTCGCTTCAACCGCCGCAGCGACGACGGCAGCGGTATCGAAACCTTCCAGGGCGACGACCCACTGCGCCCGCGCCTATGGGAAAGCACACCGATGCAAATCACTGTCGAACCGCGCCAGCGCCTGGTACTCGATGCCGAATGGATCAGCCCAGCGCTGCGCGTGGTGCTGTCCGACGGCCAACACAGCCTCAGCCTGCAACGCGACGCCCAAGGCTTGATGCGCGTGGTGAGCCAGCCATGAACACCTCCCAACAGGGCTTCACCCTGATCGAAGTAATGGTCGCGATCATGCTCATGGCGCTGGTCAGCGTCATCGCCTGGCGCGGTCTGGACAGCGTCACCCGCGCCGACCAGCACCTGCAGGCCAGCAGCGAACAGACCGAAGTGCTGCTGCGCGCACTGAACCAGATGCAACGCGACATCAGCCTGCGCGCCAGCGTCGAACTGAACGCCCCGGATCCCTCCAGGAACAACGAAGAAAAGGTTGATGGACTGGCGGCCGTGACAGTGCGCAGTTCCGACAGCAAAGGCTTTCGGCTGGACATCATTCGCAGCGCCCCCGTCGCCGGAGATGGCCTGCAACGGGTACGTTGGTGGCTCAAGGGCGACAGCTTGTATCGCGCTGCGGCGCCTGCACGGGATCGCTATCCGTTGCCGGCGGCGAAGGACGCGGTGGTGGTGCTGACAGGGGTCAGTGATCTGCAGGTGCGCGTGTGGGAGGCGGATAAGGGCTGGCGGCAGCTGAGCGGGAATCGGCGTGAGGATCCGTTGGGGATGGAGATCAGTCTGGTCCGGGAGACGCCCCAAGGTGCGGAGCGCTATCGGCAGGTGGTGGGGCCGTTGCGATGATTGGGTACATAACGCCTTCTCCCGTCTCAAGCCACGCCTTGCGCAGACTCAACGTCTGCGCCAGCTGTTCCACGCGCACATGCGGCAAGCCGCGTAAAAACCAGTTATTCAAACACTGTGGGCTGACCCGCAGCCATTCAGCGAATGCCGTGGAGGAAATTTCGCACGCCTTGAGGACCAGGCGGAGGCGTTGCTCCGAATGGGCGGGACAGGTTGATTGCGCAGAACACACCTGGTGTGAGTTTTGATCGATGCTCATCAGTACTTGGCTCCCTGCCATGACGCCGACATTGACGGGTCGGCGTTCTCCTCCAGATGAAAAACACGCTGATGGCATAGAACTCCGGCCGCGAGAGTCATGATCCCCAGCAAACCGTGCTCAGGCTCTCAGCGTGCTCCCGATTTCCTCAACCGCAAAACTGACGTCATGACCGGCACGGATCAGGTCCGCGAAACGCAACATGACCGCCGTTCCAAGATCAAGCGCCAAGGCATTCGACATCAACTCCCGGATAGGCGCGCAAAGCACATCGGCAGCCCTTGACGCACATTCCTGGCCGGTCAGTCGGGCAATACAGGCGTTCGCGGTTAAGCCGGTGGTGGTTTCGTCAGTCCCGAATGTCTCGGTAAGCACCATTCCCAACGTACCCGCCGGCTGGTGCTCCGGACGACTCCAGGAACTGAGCTCAAGGGCGCCGCGCCGCACCTTCTCAAGGCGCCGCCGAATTTTTCCTGGAATGGTCGCAGCCGCTTTCTCACGATTGTAGTACCTGAGATTAGTCATGCTGGACGCGTCCTTGGCGGCTGCCCACGCCACAAACCAGAGTTGACCGACGCTATAGCTTTCCAACGCCGAGCGCATGATGCTTTTGAGCTCGTCCCACTGCTGTTCAGTGAGTTCAAGACTGTATCGATCGCATTGGTCGCTCAAATAGCAAATCACATCAGCGACGGAGTAATCGAGCCATAGACCAAAGAGTCCCTGGGCATCGGTAAGTGCCCTGCCCGATAAAGTGCTGATGGCCTCTTTTCCATCTCCTGCCGTGGTGCCTGACGCCAGAAGGTAGACCAGTTGCGCACCTTTGGACCAAATCTCATCCCCCTTCCAATAATAAGTACCGGGCCTTGCTTTGAGAGGGTCCTCGAGGATCAGGCCAGCTTCCCGCAGTTGCTCCACAAAATCGCCGACATACCAGGGCGCAAGACCCCGGCAATCACCGATAGTAAAACCACCACTGGTCAGCCTGGGAGTAACCGCAGTATCCAGGGCCAACAGAAGCAACACCTGCGCATCCGGTACAGTAGCGTAATCGACCCTTTTGGAAGCTTGCCTGTCGCCGAACTCGGCAAGAAGCCTTTGCAGTTCAGCGTCCTTTACGCGTTCGGCTTCCAGCGCTATGGCATCCCGGTCCGCCTTGCAGCGAGCACACAGCCCGGTAGATCGGAGGGGAACCTTTTTCGCTTCGGATCGATTTCGAATTTCGATCAACGCCCCACATTCAGGGCAGACCTGGTTTTCATCAAACGCCCTGCAACGCTGTCGTATGAAGCCAATCAGCGTAACGCCCTGAGGCAGTGCCAGACACTCTCCGAGTGCGCTGACTTTTTCTAGGAATTGCCCAGCATCGTCCATTGCCCAGTAACGCTCGATCAACTCAATTTCCTTAAGATCTGCGGTCAGTAGTTGTAGCCTGATTGCCATGCCATGGGTCCTGTTCACGAGGGGTTGTATACACTCAGCCTTGTTTGAGTTTTCAGGTGTTACTTAGCAATTTCTGCGGTTTCTCATCGCAGAGTCAGCTTGTCTGTCATGCTTTTTCCCCGCCATTCCTCCAATAAGGTCCTGGGCAATACGAACCCTTCAAAGCTGCGCTGCGTCACCGGGTTGTTGGCCTTCTCCGCAACAATGCGATAACGCATCAGCCCATCGGCAATGGCGAAGGTCAGGTCCACACTGGTGTCGGTCCTGCCATTGAGGTGCCCGCGGCTGAGCAGGCGGAACAGCGACCACGGACCGCGGTAGCTCAAGCTGGCAGTGTTGCCGGTACTGTGTACCAGCGTCAGTTGGCTGCCATTGGTGTTGCCCAGACTATTGGGCCACACCAGCCCCGTGCGCTGCGGGGCGCCATGCTGGTAAGGGATCAATTGCCCATCGACGCTGAGCATGCTGCTCAGGCGGGTCGCGCTCAGGGCCAGGGGTTCGATGGTCAGTTGCACTGCCAGGTGGCCGCGATGATTGAAGAACGTGTCGCGGATGCGCTCGGCCCTTTTCAGCTGGTCCAGCACGTCGCTGCGCACCAAGTAGCCGCCGAGGCTGTCGGAGTACAGGGCATCGAGGTTGTCCTTGAGGAACACGCTCAAGTACTGATCGTGGAACTGCTGCAGACGCCCTTGCGGGCCGAAGAGCGCTTCGAAGTCATCCAGCGAGGCATCCTCGCCGCTTGCCTTGAACGGGTAGCGGCCTGCCAGGCGGTCGCGGTAGAAGCTATAGACTTCACTGTCCCAGCGTTTTTCCAGTTCGCGCAAGGCGGCAATCACCAGCACCTGCGAGGTTTGGTCCGCGAGTTTCTTGACCTGCTGATTCAGCGGTTCGGGCAAGCCCACGGCAACGCGCTGCAGGTTGGCAATCGGGTCGGCACCGCCCAGGGAGAAACGGTTGAGGACGGTTTTCAACGCCGCCTTGCCGGGGTCAGGATGGTCGTGCACGGCTTTGGCGTAGTCGTAGACGGCGCTGACTGAGCGAAGAGTTTCTTCGTAGTAGGACGGCTGCTCACCTTGCGTGGTAATCAGTTCCGCCAGGTTGGAGAACGCACGCCGAATTCCCGCTGCCTGTTGTTGACCCTCCGATACCTTGTCCAACGTGAGCGGCACTTGCCCCTCAACCAAAGGCAGCGACGGATAGATCACGCTGTTATCGCGCAGGGTTTCCAGCAGGCGCCGCAGGGGTGCAGCGGGGCCGGTGACTTGCTCCAGCACCGCCACGCCGTGGCTGAGGTCGTCGAAGTCGGTAACTGCAAACTGATTCAGTGCACGCCGCCAACTGTCCACATAGTCAGCGCTGTACAGGGCGCGGACACGCTGGGTCAGCACTTTGCGGTCTTCCTCGGAGTAGTCCAGCCGTTGGCGTTCGCCGAGTACCCATTGGTCGATCATGGCCAGTTCGATGATGCCCTCGGTGCCGGGCTCGAAGTAGTCCTTGAAGCCTTTGGCGGTGAGTAGCGGCGTCAGCAGCAAACCGCTGCCTTCTTGATCAGTGTTCAGCGGACGGTAAACGATGTCGAATGCCGGACCTATCTCAATGCGCAGATCCAGTGGGCGGTGCAATCGCTCCAGTGCCTGTTGTTTCAGGCTCATGTAGACCCGTTCAGCCATGGGCAACTGACGCAGTTGCTGCTGTACCTGGGCAATGCGTCCACGGTAGTGCGGCAGATCGGCATCGGCGTACTTCAGCGCGTAGCCCAAGTGCCCCATTAAATCGGCCTGCAACTGCCCCTGACCCGGATAGGCGCGTTGCAACTGCTTGGCGACCCACTCTTCGACGATGACCGGTCGACGGTTTTGCCGTTCTTCGAGCATGCGATACACGCGCAAGGCCGCCAGCTGCTGATTGCTGCCCGCGGGCGCGGCGTTGATGGCGTCCAGTACACCGCCTGCAATTGCCGGCAGAAAGCGTTTGGACAGCAGATTCAGATAGGCTTCATCCACCGTTGGGCCAATCGCCCTCCCCTGGTACAGCCCCATATCCGACAGAAAGGGCCATGCCTCGCGGTAGTCGCCGTACACCAACACGGCATCGCGGATCTGGTCCAGGGGCACCAGCAGGTTGCGGCCTGTGGTGTCGACCCTGGCATCGATGTCGCGCTCACTGAAGTCCTGGCTCTTGGCCAACACGCTGGCAGCCTTGTCGCGGTTGATGTCGAAGTAAAACTGCCAAGTGCCAATGACCACCAGACACCCCAGGGACGCGACGCCGAACCCGGCGATCAGCAGCCGCCGCTTGCTGCGGGCCACCTTGATGTTGTCACCCGCCAGGCCCGCTTCGGGGTAGATCACCCGCTGGAACAATTGCTGGGCAAAGTAGATGGCCGAGCCACCGGCCGGTTTGACTTCGGGCGGCGGTGGCGGCAGTTGATAGGCTTGCCCCGCTTCCTTGATGAACGCATTGCTCAGGGTGCCTTGTTGCAAGACCGAGGAAAAATACAACCCTCGTACCAACGCCGGGGTGGTGAAACGATCACTGCCAAGCATTTCGCTCAAGAAACCAAACAGTGCCGGGCGCAGGCCCGCCATCTGTTGCACCAGCGCCTGTAAACGATCACTTTCGGTAAGCCCGGATGACGCCATGACGCCGTCGAAAACCTGTTCACTCAGGCAGGCGACAAAGGCCTGGTATTGGCCCGTCAGCTCCGCCAGCCAGGCGTCGAAATCATCCACCGCGTCCAGGCTGAAAGTGAAGCCCAGCAGGTCTTCGCGCCCTGTGCGCGACAACCGGGCGAAGAACTCTTCGAAGCCTTCCAACAGGTCGAACTTGCTCAGCGTCACATACACCGGCAAACGCGTGCCCAATTGCCGTGTCAGCTCAAACAACCGTGTGCGCAGCAGGTTGGCGTGGGCCTTGCGTTGTTCGGGACGTTGTCCCAACAAGGCCTGCACGTCGATCACCAAAACAACCCCATTGAGTGCCCGGCGACTGCGGTTGCGCGCCAGCCAGTCGAGCAGGTGCTGCCAAAGACGTGAGTGGGTGCCGGCGGGCAGCACCGGTTTGACTTTGCCCCGATGCTCGACGCTATCAGCCGTCGGCTCCGAGTGGCTGAGAAACTCACCCGGCGGATCGATCAGCACCGCCTCATCACCGATCCACCAGTCCACCGGATAGGCCAGTTGCTCCTCCTGATGCGCCCTGGCCCCCGTCCTCGTCACATGGGACAAGGCAAAGCTCTGATTAGAGCGGGTGATCAGGCAGGTCTTGCCGGCATTTTCCTCACCCAGCACCAGGTACCACGGCAATTGATAAAGCGAACGGCGACGCTCCATGTTGTTCAGCAAGTTGCCCAGGCTACGGTCCAGTGCCCGTTCCTGTGCCTCGATATAGGGTAGGCAAGGATCGGCTTGTACCTCCACCTCATGTTGGCGCTCAAGCTGCAGGCGCTGGTAGCGAATACGCACCCGCCATGCCCAGATCAGCAGCGGTAGTACCAACACCCCGACAGTGGCAGATACGCGTAGTGCCATGTCACTTAGCGGCCGATGCTCGCGCCAGGTCCACTGTGGCCCCAACCACCAGATGGCGATCAATAAAAACACCACGCCCAGCAGCACCAGTACTGGCACCGCCTGGTTGAACTGACGCAGCACCGGCAGGCCCCAGCTTTTTAGGTAACCCCAGACCATCTTCATGAATCGCTCCTAGCGTGTTTGTAGAGTTCGTTACTCACGAACATGTCCCCTTTGCTCTGGTTAACGGCCCGTCCATGGGCATGGCTCGCGCTGCGCAAAGCTGGCGGCGATCCCATCAAGGATGCGTTCGCTTCCAGCAACCTCTTCAGCACGGGGCCCGCGAATGTTGGCCCAGGGATCCGGCTTGGGCGCCACCGCGCCGTAGCGCATGTGCACGGACTTGAGGGTCGCGTCCCATAACTTTCGAGGTGTGAACCGTGGGGCCTGTTGACGTTTGCCCCACGCATCGTTTTCCAGGTGATGGACTCGAGGCTGGGGCTTGTCTTTGCTGTCGTAATAGACATAGGTGTGCGGCTGATATGAGCCAGCGATTTTCTGATGGAACTCTTTCGCCTCAGAAATGCTCGACTCAAACGTTTCGGCCCCAGGTTTAAAACCGACTCGCTTCCAAGCCCTACCCTGACGCGTTAAATAAGCGGTGGGATGGCTCATCGCTTCAACCCTCCTGCCGCTGATCGAGCGCCCAGCGCCAAACGGTAATTCCGCGCGCCACACCACTGGCAATATCCGGAAAAATATCCCCGGCCTCGAAACGACGTAGAGCGTCGTGGCTGGCATCGCTCCACCACCAACCGCTTTGTGGGCAGGCCTGGCCTGAATGCAGAGTCGATTCGATAGGTGGCGGCGGATATTGGCGGGCGTAATCGACCCAGTCCTTGGGATAGAACTGCATATCGCGGTAACTGCTGTCGTCGATGCGGAGCAGCCATGTGACCGCCGCTGCTTCCCAGGACCAATAGCCGTAGTGGAGGTAGCCACCCTCTTCGTGCTGATCAATATAGGGTTCGCGGCGGCTAGCGTGGTACCACTCATCCAGGTAGGACTTGATCAGTTCCGCACGCTTGGCCGGGGCGGCGTCGAACACTTTGAGCAACTTGCGGTATGGCAATTGTCGAGTGCATTTATCCGGCGGCAGGCCGCGATCCGCCACAAACGGTCGCACCAGACGCTCCAACAAACCGTCGCGTACCCCCATCAGTTCGTTGGCGTAATCCAGGAAAGCCATGACTCTTGGCATCGTGTGGGCATAGCCGCTGAGCAGGCCGAAGCAGGTCAGGCGCAGGGCCACGATCCAGTATTCTTCGGTGCGCAACGCGGCGTGTGGCGTCATGTAGTTGCCCGCTTCGGGCGACTGATGATAATGAGCGTGGAAGTCGCCGTAGTCTTCTGCCCATTCCAATGCATAAGGCCAGACCTCGGCCAGTTGCTCGACCGACGCACCGGTGGAATATTGCAGGTTGGTCCAGTCGAGGGCGTCCCAGAGCCTCTGATTCGTAGAAGTCATTAGCCCACTGGGCTTTGAGCGTTCGCGATACTTGGGTAAGTCCGTCGTGATCATGTGCAGGCGGCCCATGAAGTCATCAAAACGTTCTGGATAATTTTTGTAGAGAACGTAGCGTTCACGGCGCTGCTCGAAATCCGCTTCATTGATCTTCCAACTAAACCAGCGAGGCCAATTGGGCATGGGAAGTTTCTTCATGGAATTACTCTCGTAGCATCTGAGTAGGTAAAACGAATTCGGTACCGATCTGATGTGCCACTGAGGCTTTGCAGCATTTGGGCGTGACAGGCCCCTTAGCTCGCTCGTGCAGGTTGTGGTTGGGGCCGACCACCGTAATCAGGCTGCGGTCGTAAGGGCACTTCACTAACTGGCGAGTGACTTCACCGTTTTCGAGACGGGTTTCAGCCCCCATCTTGAATTCGACGCTCCTCCAGGCCTCAATCTGCCGCCCCAGAACCAACTTATGCTGCTCAACCAACTGAGCATCCCGAATCTTCGCCGCAATCCACTTATGACTCAGCTGTCGCCCATCCCCCACCGTGGGTTTGTTCACTGCCCGCTCCACGCGCTTTTCGTCCTCCATCCCCAAGTACGCATCAATTCCGTACTCCAACCCGGCGAACACCGCCTTGGCCGTTTCCAGTTTGTGAAACGCGCCGCCCGTGCCCTTGGTGTCGCTGATGCGATAACTCAACGGCAAGCCGCCGCCATGCCACACATGGTCAATACCTCGATGCCCCGGCTGACTCATTTCATACAGCTTGCCGCGATGGTTGATCTTGGCCCGCCGGCGCTGGCGCTTGACGAAGTAGTAATCGGTAATGTGTTCGCCCGAGACGCTGATCTGATGCGGCCTTTGGCTGGAGCGCTCGCTTTGCCTCTGTTGCGCCGTCACCCGGCCTTGAGCCGGCAATCGAGTCCCGGCCGTAGGGGTTGCCACATTGCCGCTTGCCTGGCTGTTGGGTGCAGGCGCCCTGCTCCCGCCAGGCGCAGCAGGTGTACGCGCCGTGGTGTTGGGCAGCGGATCGGCCAAGGCTTTTTGGTGAGCGCGCTTGAGGGTGTTCATCGCCTCGGTAATCTGGCGCTGGGCCATATCCTGAAGCTGGCGTAACTGTTCGATCAGACGTTGCACGCCTTTGCGGCCCAATGCCCAAGTCGACAGGCTGCGGCTAAGCATGCTGATCAGTCCGGACAATATTGTGTCGATGTTCTGGATGACCTCGGCGGTGTACCGCGCCCAATCCAGTTGGCGAAACCAGGACTCGATATCGCCGCGCACGTGGCGTGGCAAGCTGTCGAGAATGCGCCCCATGGGCTTGCCGTGACGCAGCATGTTGAACACGTTTTTCAGCGCATCGCCAAAGCCCGGTACCAGGGCCACCAACGACAGCACCAGATCGAGCCAGTGCTGGCCACTGTCAGGCGTGCGCGTGAGCTGATAAAGGCAACGCAGGATGTTGTATGCATCGACCGCCTGCCCCACAAAGGGAATCAGGCCCAGTACAGTGCTGACCATCATCTGTGCCAACGACGCGCCACGGCCTTCAACGACCTCTTCGACCCAGGTGAGGACCTGTAAGAACGTGTCGTCTTCAAGACGGGAAGTACTGGAGTGACTCATGACACTTCCCCTTGATCAATCACCAAGGAAACTTGTTCATGCTCACCCACTGTTTCGGGACCTGACTCATCACTGGTGGTGTCCTCACCGTAGGCATAGCTTTCAATCATGTCGTCATAGTCCAGGCGACCCGACTCTAAAGCCTCAATCTCATCGGCAAAGTAAGTGCTTTGTCGGTACTCATCTTCTTGTCGTCGGTAGCGCTCAATGGCCTGCTCAGCCTCCTCCGGTGTATTGGGTAAAACGCCAAACACTTCATTTTTTGTTTGTTTGTTGGTGGGAAACGGCTCTCTGATGTCATAACCGAAATAGGCAACCCCAGTACCAGGCGGGTTGTCGAGCAGCGCAGTGCCCCAGTCATCAAGATTGCCGGTTCTCTGCGTACCGTCATCAAACTCAACCCGATAGAGTGCCCCGACCTCAGGCTTCAAATCGGCATAGGTGTAATGCAACTCAAGCGGCGGCCTGTTGATGAGTACCGAGCTGTCGTGCTCGGCCAGCTTGATATTGAGATCCACCTCGGCACCGCTGATTACTACAGGTCCAGAGGCGCTGAAGTCGAAAGAACAACCGTTGATTAAGACCGTGCCGTCGGCCCTCATAATCAAGATTGACCTGCCCACCTGGATCGAAAACTCTTCTTCGACTTCGATCGAGTAGGTATGCCCGATGCACTCGGATTTGCTCAGCCCGACTTGCTCACTCTGGCTAAGCCCCACGGTAGTGTTCATACCTCCACCCACTGTCCGCTGATAGGCCGCGCCAATGGTCAGCGCTTTGGCCAAACCAATGGTCTCGGCCTTGGCCAGCTTGATGGTCTCGACCTTGTTGCCGCCGATGGTCACGCTACGGTTGGCGCCGATGCTGATGGTTTCGTTCTGGCCAACGTCCTCGGTGCGGTGGTCGCCGATGGACACGGTTTCGTTATGCTCGACCCGCTCCTTGCGGTCATTGCCGACGAAGATGCCGTTGTTGTTTTTGATATGGACGTTCTTGTCTTTTTCGGCATGGATAAACACCTCCTGGTGCCCCAGCTCATCCTCAAAGCGCAGCTCGTTGAAGCCCGAGCCCTTGTGGGTTCGGCTTTTGATGGTCATCCGCGTCTTGTGTTTGGGCAGTTCATACGGCGGCAGATTGGTTTGGCGGTAGGTGCGGCCCGTGGCGATAGGCTGATCAGGATCGCCATCCAGGAAGCTGATGATTAGTTCCTGATTCACTCGGGGCACGGCCATAGCACCCCAAGTCGCCCCGGCCCAGCCCTGAGCCACGCGAATCCAGCACGAACTCTGGTCGTTGTTCTTGTCCGAACGA